>NZ_CAMZOJ010000001.1:1487500-1771456 GCF_947331485.1 Marinicauda sp. Alg238-R41
CGACAGCAGAACGGTATGGAAAGACCGGCCATAGCGGGTGATAGCCCCGTATGCGATACCAATTCCAGTGGACTTGAGTAAGGCGGGACACGTGAAATCCTGTCTGAACGTGGGGGGACCACCCTCCAAGCCTAAGTACTCCTTGCCGACCGATAGCGAACCAGTACCGTGAGGGAAAGGTGAAAAGCACCCCGACGAGGGGAGTGAAACAGATCCTGAAACCGGACGCCTACAAGCAGTCGGAGCCCGAAAGGGTGACGGCGTACCTTTTGTATAATGGGTCAGCGACTTTGTCTCTCGAGCAAGCTTAAGCCGATAGGTGTAGGCGCAGCGAAAGCGAGTCTGAATAGGGCGATGAGTTCGAGGGATAAGACCCGAAACCGAGTGATCTAGGCATGTGCAGGTTGAAGGTGCGGTAACACGCACTGGAGGACCGAACCCACGTCTGTTGAAAAAGACGGGGATGACGTGTGCCTAGGGGTGAAAGGCCAATCAAACTCGGAGATAGCTGGTTCTCCGCGAAATCTATTTAGGTAGAGCGTCGTGTATTACCCTCGGGGGTAGAGCACTGGATGGGCTAGGGGGCCTCACCGGCTTACCAAACCTAACCAAACTCCGAATACCGGGGAGTACAGCACGGCAGACACACAGCGGGTGCTAAGGTCCGTTGTGGAGAGGGAAACAGCCCTGACCGCCAGCTAAGGTCCCCAAGTTATCACTAAGTGGGAAACGATGTGGGAATGCTTAGACAACCAGGAGGTTGGCTTAGAAGCAGCCATCCTTTAAAGAAAGCGTAACAGCTCACTGGTCAAGCGTTCCTGCGCGGAAAATGTAACGGGGCTTAAGTGATACACCGAAGCTGCGGGCTCGAAAGAGCGGTAGCGGAGCGTTCTGTACGTCTGTGAAGGGTGACCCGCGAGGGCACCTGGAGATATCAGAAGTGAGAATGCTGACATGAGTAGCGATAAAGAGTGTGAGAGACACTCTCGCCGAAAGTCCAAGGGTTCCTGCGCAATGCTAATCAGCGCAGGGTAAGCCGGCCCCTAAGGCGAGGCCGAAAGGCGTAGTCGATGGGAACCACGTTAATATTCGTGGGCCAGCGGGTAGTGACGGATTCTGGAAGTAGTTCGACCTTATCGGATTGGTCGGGCTGCCAAGGCGTCCCTGGAAATAGCTCCCGCATGAGACCGTACCCCAAACCGACACAGGTGGACTGGTAGAGCATACCAAGGCGCTTGAGAGAACTCTGCTGAAGGAACTCGGCAAATTACTCCCGTAAGTTCGCGAGAAGGGAGCCTGGCTGCGCGCAAGCGTAGTCCAGGGGCACAGACCAGGGGGTGGCGACTGTTTACTAAAAACACAGGGCTCTGCGAAGTCGCAAGACGACGTATAGGGTCTGACGCCTGCCCGGTGCCGGAAGGTTAAAAGGAGGGGTGCAAGCTCCGAATTGAAGCCCCGGTAAACGGCGGCCGTAACTATAACGGTCCTAAGGTAGCGAAATTCCTTGTCGGGTAAGTTCCGACCTGCACGAATGGCGTAACGACTTCCCCACTGTCTCCAGCAGAGACTCAGCGAAATTGAATTCTCCGTGAAGATGCGGAGTTCCCGCGGTCAGACGGAAAGACCCCGTGCACCTTTACTACAACTTCACAGTGGCATTAGCGATGATATGTGTAGGATAGGCGGGAGGCTTTGAAACCAGAGCGCCAGTTCTGGTGGAGCCATCCTTGAAATACCGCCCTTATCCTCGTTGATGTCTAACCGCGGACCGTGAACCCGGTCCCGGGACACTGTGTGGTGGGTAGTTTGACTGGGGCGGTCGCCTCCCAAAGAGTAACGGAGGCGCGCGATGGTGGGCTCAGAGCGGTCGGAAATCGCTCGGTGAGTGCAATGGCATAAGCCCGCCTGACTGTGAGACTGACAGGTCGAGCAGAGTCGAAAGACGGCCATAGTGATCCGGTGGTCCCGCGTGGAAGGGCCATCGCTCAACGGATAAAAGGTACGCCGGGGATAACAGGCTGATGATGCCCAAGAGTCCATATCGACGGCATTGTTTGGCACCTCGATGTCGGCTCATCGCATCCTGGGGCTGGAGCAGGTCCCAAGGGTTTGGCTGTTCGCCAATTAAAGCGGTACGTGAGCTGGGTTTAGAACGTCGTGAGACAGTTCGGTCCCTATCTGCCGTGGGTGTCGGATACTTGAGAGGAGCTGTCCCTAGTACGAGAGGACCGGGATGGACGCACCTCTGGTGGACCTGTTGTTGCGCCAGCAGCATAGCAGGGTAGCTAAGTGCGGACGGGATAACCGCTGAAAGCATCTAAGCGGGAAGCCCCCCTCAAAACAAGGTATCCCTATCAGAGCCGTGGAAGACCACCACGTTGATAGGCTGGAAGTGGAAGCGCAGCAATGTGTGGAGCGGACCAGTACTAATAGCTCGATTGGCTTGATCTTATGACACTCATGCACGGCGATCGCTTCGTCCGTGCGTCATGACACCCAAAGTCAGGAATAAATGTCTCTACGATATATCCGCATCAAACGCGCCGACCGGGTGGCTAGAGCGAGGGGATCCCACCCGTTCCCATTCCGAACACGGCCGTTAAGACCCTCTGCGCCGATGGTACTATGTCTTAAGGCATGGGAGAGTAGGTCGTCGCCCGGTCCGCACGTTTGATGCGCATCCTCCTTTTCAACGTTACAAAGAACGCCCCGCGCCATCCGGCCGGGGCGTTTTTTGCGTTTGGGGTTCGGCTTTGTGAGTCTGATCCGGGGCCAAGGTCTGCGGCCAGTGCCGGGTCGCACGCTCACGGCCGGGCATGGACCGGGAATTTGCGCCGCCGCGGGCCCATTGCACGGGTGCCCGGCACTTGCCGACCGGTCAACCGCCGGTTCTTGGGCCGGGCTCTGCGCCCGTCTGCGCGCCGGCCGCGTCCCGCTCGCCATCGGGCAGGGGCAGCTGCAGGACAAGGCGGTAGCCGTCGCTTTGGCTCTCCGAGATCCGCCCGCCCCATTTGACTTCCGCAAGGCTGACGATGAGCTGTTTGCCGAATCCGGTTTCCCCGGCGGCGCGAGGCGCGGACGTGGCCGATGGGCCAGACGCGCTGACCGGATCGTGCCAGGTCAGCACAAGCTGGGAGCGGCCGTCTGCACCGGCCTCCAGCTGCCAGGACAGGCTTGCGCGTACACCGGCTTCCCGGCTCAGGGCGCCGTACTTGCCCGAATTGGTTGCGACCTCGTGCAGGATCAGGCTGAGATCGAAGCAGAAATCGGCCGGCAGCACGATATCGCGCCCCTGGATCTCGACCCGTCCGGGAAAGACGGTGAGCACCTCCTTGACCAGCGCGATGAGGCGCGTGGTCGACCAGCCATCCTCGCAGAGCAGCTGGTTGGCCCGCGAGAGCGCGGCGAGGCGCCCGGAGAATACCCGCTCGGCCTCGCGGGTGACGCGATCGGTGGTGAAGGTCTGGCTGGCGATCGACCGGACGAGCTGGAGGAGGTTGCCGGACCGGTGGGCCACTTCCCGGCTCGCCAGATTGCGGCGTTCGGCGGCCTCGCGCTGGCGCGCGCTGCTGGCAACGATGTTGGCCAGCGTGACCAGCATGTCCGCATCGCTCTCATCGAAGCGCCGCGCCCTCGTGTCGTGAATGCCGAACACGCCGAAAGGCCGCCCGGCGGCACCGGCGATGATCACGCTCATGCCGGCGACAACGCCGTACTCATGAAGCAGGGGCGGGCCGGAAAACCGTGTCTCGCGCGCCAGGTCGGTGACCACGACGGGCGCCTCGCTCAGAAGCGTGTAGCCGGCCTGGGATTCGCGATCGATCCCCACACGGCCGTGGCCGACCAGACCCTCTTCCCAGCCGCGGCCGGCAACCAGCTTCAGGCTGTCGGCATCGTCGACGAATTTCAAAATCTTGGTCAGGGGAACGTCGAAAATTTCGGCGGCGAGCTCGACCGCGCGATCCATCACAGCCTGGTAGTCAGGCTCGGTGAAGGCATAGGTGCCCAACTCGGCAATCTGCTTTTGATGGGCCAGGCGGCGCGCCAGCGCGGTCGCTGTGGCGGGCGCCGGCGCAAGCCGGGGCTCCTCCGGATCAAAAGGCTCGTGCACGCGTCGCTCCCCCTCACTCACGCCGGAAGATACGGCACCCGGACTCCCGGCCGAAACGCAATCTTGCGAGTGCTGCACAATGGGTACGAACGCAGCCCACCCCGCATGGTTTCATGGTCCTGCAAGAAATCGCGCACCGGTGAAGACGCCAGGCGGCCGCTAGCGCTCGCGCACCCACAGGCTGGCGAGGATCTTGGTGCCGGTTTCAACAGGCAAGCCCGCATGCAGGCTCGCCTTCTCGCCCTTGCCTGCGGCATCGAGATTGTCGAACACGAGGGCGTCGCCGCGCCGGCCCTGCCACGCGACATCGAGGCGCGGAAAACTCGTGGCGCCGCCGGTATGCTCCTCGTTCAGCTTAACCAGAACGGTATGGGCACGCTGGCCCCGCCGGGCAAGGTCGTCGCTCGCGCGTCCGCCATCGGGCGCGATGAAGTCGAAATGCGGCCTGTATTCCTGGCCCGGCTGGTAGACCAGCACCGCGAGCGGTTCGCTCTGATGGCTCTGCGCCCCGGCAAGGGTCAGCATCCGGTCGCGAATGGCGAGTGCGGGCAGGTCCATCGCACTGGGCGGCAGGCTGGCGGTCAGCGAGCGGCGATACTCGTCCGGGCGCTGCTCGCCGGTGTCGGGATCGAAAATCGTGGCCGTGTGCAGGAAGGGGACGCTGGCCGCCGTCAGATAATCGCTGAGGACCGCGCTGATCAGGCCCGGCGCGGTCTCGATGCGCGGGGCATCGTGCAGCCTCTCGCGTTCAGGCTCGCATGCAAACAGGGCGTCTGCCAGCACCTGCGCGTCCGGAACGGGGCAGGGCGCGCTGGCCGCCGCAGCGGGCAGACCGGAAATCGCCTGTTGCAAGGCGGGGCCGAGCGGATGCGCGCGCGCCAGGGCAGGGGCGTGGGGCACGGCCACCTCGGAGACTTCGCCGCGTTGCGCACCCAGGCGCAGCAGGGCGGCGATGGCCTCGCCCTGGCCGCTGCGGGCCAGCGCCTCGAGCAGAGACAGGGCGGCCCCGGTGAAGCCGGCGAGCTCGCACAGGAGCGCGATTTCCAGACCAGCGCGCAAATCCCCGCGCTCGTGATCGCTCTGGCGGGCGGCGATCGCGCCGGGCCAGTCGCTCGCGCGGCCAAGACCTGAAGCGAGCACGACCGCGCCAAGGCGCGCGGCAGCGCGCTGGCCGGCAGCCTGGTCCAGCACCGGGGCGAGCGGGCCCTCAAGCGCGCTGTCCAGCGTCGCGCGCACCGATGCGGCCACATCGCCGGTCAGCCCGGCTTCCAGGGCGGCATCGAACAGGGGCGCGATGGCCGCGGCCTCGCCCGCCGTGACGCCCGATTGAAGCGCGGCGACCGCGTCCTCCATCCGGCCCTCGCGCCAGGCCGTGTAACCGTCGTCCAGAAGAGGGCTGGCCATGGAAGAACTCCCAGTCGCACACGCAGGAGACAATGCGCGCCCGTGTTTTACAGATGCGCGGCCTTGCTTGGCAAACCGGGGCTTCAGAGCGCGCCCGGCGGGCGCGATAGCGCGCAGGGGCTGCAAAAAAAGCGCCGTACACCAATCTCTGCAGCCTCGGCCATTGACCTCACAACAGCGAGTGGCTACCTACACGCCTCTCCCGGCGAGACAGTGTCTTTCCGGCCCTGATGCGGGGTGGAGCAGCCCGGTAGCTCGTCAGGCTCATAACCTGAAGGTCGTAGGTTCAAATCCTACCCCCGCACCCAAAAATAACCCGCTAGGCCAATGGCTTAGCGGGTTTTTTGTTTTTGGGGTTTGGGGCCCGCTTTGAAATTTGGAAGCATATTGGAAGCAGGCGGCGCAATGTCGGCGCGACCGCTTGTCTGTGAATGCGGCGCTCCACAACCGCGAATCTTATCCCCGTCTCAAGATAGAAGGGCCAAGGCAGCTTTGGCGCAGGAGGGGACGTTGGCACTAGGTATCCGAAAACGTAGTCACGCTCGAACGACGAACAAACTCTACCAACGCAGCCCCGGATCACGGGGCTGGGTCATTTCGAATGTAGCTTCAAAACCCTCAACCCAAGTCGTATAGCTAATTTTTCACTAGGAGGCGTCCCATTCCCTTGCCAACCAGGGCGGCAATTTCGCTCGGGCGATAGGACGCGGCGAGCAGACAGCCCTCCTCCTCATTCAGTCCGTTCTCATACCCGTCCCACTTCTGCGCCGACGCAACCTCACCCAACCGCACGAGGCCATCATTCAGGCGCTGATAAGGCTCAGCGCCATCGGGAAGTGCTGGAAGCCACTCGGCGAAGGCTGGCCGGAGTGTCCGGATAACGTCGAGCGTCGCACCGCCAAACCCGCCAGCGAGGTAAAGCGGTTGATGGCGTTCGAGGGAGAACAGAACCTCTTCGAATATCCCGGGCATGTTGCCTTGGAACCCTTCGCGCTTGCCACCGATGACTATCCGGGCATCGGTATTATCCGTCATGAAGGATCTCAATCCCGAAAGGGCGGCGGCATGTTCTTCCGAAGCGAATGATTGCTGTGGCGGCTCGTCGACTGGACCGTCAAGGCGCTGTCCGTCAGGGGACAGGAAAAAAACTTCTCCGAACAGGCCGAGGAATTCCTTCTGTTCTGCGATCTGTTTGGCTGTCATTAAGCGGTGGACGGTCCACGCGAGGCAGACTTTGAGGGGGCGATCACGCCGCCCGTAACGGTGCAGTTCCTCAACAAGAAAGTTTGTGATCCCCTCCGGCTGGAGATGTCCGCCGTAAAAGAGCGAGCCACCAGCGATAACCACCGCACGCGCCAACTCCCCAAGCGTCATGCGAAAATGGGTGTCGAGCAGGCCAAGCCGATCCAGGTCCGGGCTGTCCGAAACGGAAATCCCAAGGCGTTTTCCTTTTAGCGCATCCGGCGGAAGGAGGTCGGTGCGGGCTTCATCCTTGCTCATCATTATCCGCCTCTCGTAGCGAGCTGGCGCGGGGTCATGATATCAATCCCTCGCCCCAGCCGGGTGCTGCGCGCATAGTTGACGAGAACCTCCCGTTCTTCCGGGCCTAGCGGCGGATCGGGATGAAGGATTCGGACATCTCCTTCACCTTCAGGATCTCCCAGCAGGTAGGCGTTGATCCAGTGAGACAGCGTAAGCGGTTCGGGTGCATGCGGTGCCCACCAGGCAACGTCAAGCTCTGGGCGATCTTGCGCAAGCTCTTTTTGACGCATCCAAAGCGCCCGCTTCAGGCATTCGTCGACGAGCAGATTCAGGGCACGGTACACGTCTCTTTTATGCCAATGGCCATCTGACTTGCGCACCGCAACCCGTGGTACGTGGTCCATCAGGAACGATCCGCGCTGTTCACCGTAGCCGATAGCATCCATCATAATCACCGGCATGCCATGGATCTTGGCAATCACCACTTCGCGCTGGCACCACTCGCGGCTTGAATAGAGGTCGGTACGAATAGCAAGCATGGCGCTCGCACGGGATTTTTCCTTAAGTTCCGCGTCCCAGTCCGTACCCGGTTGGAGATCGTTTGCATCGAAGAAGTCGTTCAGCCGCGTACTTCCAATTACTTGGCGCACCAGACCGACCAGTTCATCGACATCTTCACCTTCGTTGTAGCTGTGCCGCTTTGTATGGCTGATGAAAGCAGTCAGTCTATCCATCTCGTCAGGAGAAATAAGCTGAGCGATCCCTTGCGCGAGGTCGCGACAGAGCATGCTGTCCAGACTTTCGCCTTCCGCGTCCGGTTGGCCCGCAGCGATGAACTGGAAGTGCCCCAAAAGTTGGCCAAGCTCGGTTCCGTCGGTTGCTCCGTTTGAGAGCCGGTACGGAAAGACTCCGAACCTGTCCGGCATGCCGGCCTGCGTGTCCCGAATGGCGGCCATATAGCGATGCCATTGTGATTCCTGATCCTGTACGCTCGCAGCGAGTTCAGTTCCAAGCAGAGGGACGACGGCCACGAAGTTCGCGGGACGAATCCCGTTCGGGGCCGGGCTGCCCTCTGCGTAGACGGGCCTCGGGGCGCTGCCATCGCCCTCCCAGCCTGTACTGCGCAATGAGACCTGGATGCCGCCGCCGATGACGCCCGAGAAGGTCGGGCCACGCATAAAGTGGCCGAAGATGGTCTCTGCGAGCTGCGCACCTCGGTGATCCTGAGAGTGCCAAACAACGAAGATTTCGAGGACTGGTGGTAGCATCTACTTCTTTCTCGCGCCTAGGACGATCTCCGCTCGCATTAGGCGTACATATAGTATATTGTAAGAACTAACATACTACCGCTTGTCTGAGCAAAGGATTCTCACCGATGAGCAACAAGACAAAAAACGTATTCATCAGCCATGTTCATAAGGACGACGGCGGCCTCACCGACCTCAAAAACCTCCTGAAGAGCAGGGGCATGGAGATTCGCGACGGCTCCATAAATTCCGACAAGCCGAACAACGCCGCCTCACCCGACTACATCAAGTCGCAAATACTTGCCCCGCGTATAAACTGGTCTAGCGCCATGATCGTCTACATTTCACCGGAGACCAAAAATAGCGAATGGGTGAATTGGGAGATCGAGTACGCGCATAAACAGGGCAAAACCATCGTCGGTGTATGGGAACGTGGTGCCAGCGGTTGCGAGGTGCCGGAAGCGCTAGATGAGTACGGTCATGCGCGTGTTGGATGGAATGCAGAAAAGATAATCGACGCAGTAAACGGAGACTATGAGCAGTTCGAGACCCCGGACGGCACCCCTTGCGATCCTCGGCCTATTCGCCGACATCCTTGCGGATGAAAGAGCGAAAGTGCCGATCCTTCACAGCTATATCGTAGCCTATGACAGTGGGTTTGCACCCAACCCGTTTAACGGCTTCTGCACGCTAGCGACCTGTAAGCCGGATATCCGGGAACGCGCATCTATTGGCGACTGGATTATTGGCACAGGGAGCAATAAGAAGGGCGTGCGGCGCGGCGGTTTTCTAGTCTACGCGATGCGGGTAAGCGAAGCCTTGACCTTCGGCGAATACTGGAACGATCCCCGTTTCGAGAAAAAGAAACCGAACCTTTACGGAAGTTACCGAATGGCCTGCGGTGACAATATCTACTACCCGCGGAAAAACGGCGAGTGGCAACAACTCAATTCCTATCACAGCAAAGATGACGGCTCCCCACTCCAGAAGCATATTAACAGGGACACCGCCGTAGATCGCGTGTTAATCAGTGACGACTTTGTCTATTTCGGTGCGGAAGGCCCTGAGATTCCGGATGTTTTAAAGAATGCCGGTCTCGTACTTTCCGGCAGAGGGCGAAAAAAAATCTTAGCAGCGAATACCATAGTGGATTTTGAAACCTGGATGGAAGGGCTTGGCGTCAAAGGATACCAAGGGCGACCGTTTGATATGATTGAAGCAGCGAGGAAGCGCTGATGAATAGATCGTCGCCTCATGCGCACATCTTGCTTTCAGAATATGAGCGTGAGGTCGCTCCGACCGATCGTTTCTCCGATACCGAAATGACGCCCATCCTGCTCGGGCTGTTTGGCGAAGTCGGCAGTGTGATGAGCACGTCCAAGAAGCTGCACCGCGAGAAGAGCGCGTTTGCAGGCTACATGCGTGATGTCGAGGAAGAGCTTGGCGACACGCTCTGGTATGTGACCGCTTTGTGTAGGCGGCTGGAAATCAGCCTTTCCGATCTTTTCTCTGAAATTCTCGACGGCAATGGCTTTGCGATCAGCGTGGCCGCGAACGGCGATCCAGCCGGTCCGGTCGCGAAAGTAATGAGCACCGCGGATCTAGCCCCCCTCGATTCCATATTACTGAGGCTGGGCGAGCAGTCCGCGCGTCTCCTCGCACAAGAAATGGACCCTGCGAATACAAGGCCATTATTGGTAGAATTCATTCGCGTATATATCCAAGCTGTGCAGGCCTCACGGGTATCATTTGCTGCGGTGCTGAAGGGGAACATCGCGAAGACACGCGGACGGTTTCTAAAGCCGTCTCCCGTTGATTTGCCCGACTTCGATGCTGAATTCCCCGAAGAAGAGCAGCTTCCCCGCGAGTTCGAAATCGAGGTCACCCAGCGTGCGAACGGCCGAAGCTATTTGCGATGGAACGGCGTGTTTATCGGCGATCCGCTGTCGGACAACATCGGCGATCCTGATGGCTATCGGTTCCACGACGTTTTTCACTTCGCCAATGTCGCAGTGCTTCACTGGTCGCCAACCATCCGCGCTCTGATCAGGCATAAGCGCAAGAGCAGGAAAGATATTGATGAGGCGCAGGACGGCGGGCGGGCGATCGTCATTGATGAGGGCTTATCCGCCTATATCTTTTCGCATGCCAAATCGCTGAATTTTTTTGAGGGACAGAAGGGCGTTTCATTCGACCTGCTCAAAGCTGTTCAGAACTTTGTTCGGGGCTATGAAGTCGAGCAATGCCCGCTTTATCTGTGGGAGAATGCAATTATCCAAGGCTACGATGTGTTTCGTCAGATGCGAAAAAATGAAGGCGGCATCGTTATCGGAAACAGAAAAGAGCGAACGCTGCGATACAAGGTGTCGGGAGGCAAAACTGTATGAGTTCAAAGGATATATTGGACGCTCTCAGGCAGATGGATTTTGAGAACACCTTCAACCCATATTTCGACCGATGCCCGATCTATGATGCCGACGAAGCGCCCGGTTTGCGGCGCCACTACTTGACTGAGATGCTGGAACGAGCGTCGGCTGCCGAACTGGATGCTATATGGGTAGGCCGCGATCTTGGCTATCGTGGCGGCCGCAGGACAGGCTTGGCGTTAACCGATGACGTTCATTTCTCTCACCACCTCACCCGTTGGGACCTAGAGCCGAAAAGGCCGACGTTCGGTGAACCAGTCGCAGAAAGAACGGCGGCGGCAATCTGGGATGTTCTCCTTCGGCTAAATTCACCTGTATTCTTGTGGAATGTCTTTCCGCTTCATCCGTTCGACGAAGGCGATCCGTTCTCAAATCGTGCTCACAATGCACGGGAGCGTAAAGCCGGAGCGGAGATACTTGTGAAGATCATAGACTACATCAAACCCCGGCGCGTCATCGCGATCGGCAACGATGCTTTTAGTGTGCTGTCTTCCTCCGTCACCAGCAACGAGGTGTGCAAGGTTCGTCACCCGAGCTATGGCGGTCAAAGCGAGTTTGTGGCTGGAATGGAAGAGTTATATTGCGGCCGCCTAACAGATCGACAGCCCTCCCTCTTTTCCATGCGGAAGCCAATTCAATAAGAAATTCGAACAACCACTCGGTCTGAAGCCGTCTGAACCGCCCCGGGTTTTCCGACGGCTGACTTGTGTGAGTCTTATTGCAGCCATCGCGGCCACGGGTTCGGCGAGGTCCGCTCCAGGGATTTAGCGGCTACTTAGTAGTCGCTGCCGCCGCACGACGCGCGACTCTCATTCGAAGATCGCCACACCCGTAACTCGTAGGTTCAAATCCTCATCCCGCACCAAAAAACCCGCTAGCGCAATGCGCTGGCGGGTTTTTTGTTTTTTACACGCAATTTTCGCGGCGCCCCCCGCCCAGGCTCATCATGCGGCGTCGCGGGTTGCGTCCAGGTCATTTTCCAGGTCGGCTCGAACGAGGGCCGCGACGAGGCGCGGAAAATCGTTCTTGTCGACGAGACCAGTGAGCGTTTCGGCGTCGCTGCCCAGGTCCAGGGTCCGGGCCGCCTGAAGCGCCTTGGCGTCGGCGAAGGGGTAGAGCTCGTCCCATACGGCCTGCACCTCGCGGCAGAAGATGGAGGCGCCGGATTTGGAGATGCCGTCGAATTTTTTCAGGCGCTTGATTGCCTGTCCGGGGTGCTGGCCGGCCGCCTTGCGCAGCTTGCGCAGATCGCCGTCATACGCATCAAGGAGCTGTGCGGACATCTCGCGCAGATAGGTGGCGTATTTCTCGTCCATGCGCGCATAGCCGGCCTCGTTGAGAATGCGCACGCGGGTCTTCCACTGGCTGTCATGCATTTTCTGCGGCGTCGTCAGTCCGGCATCGAACAAATCCCTGGCGGCCCGGGCGCCGTGCTCGAAGCCGATCTGGGTCGAGAAGAGGTTCGACGCCACCAGCCACTGGAAGAGCGCAGCCGGCTCGTTGCGATCGAGCCGGATCCCGAGCTCCTGGCAGAAGGTCCGCCCGTGCCTGTCGAGCAGGGCCTGAACGATATCAGATTTCGACGCCATGGCAGGTGCCTTTCGGGACGGGTTTGCTTAGCAGGTGACGGGAACGCAATGCCGGCCATCGTCACCCGGTTCCGGGCGGGCAGCAACCGGTTTGGACGTGTGGCGGGGGGCGTACCTGCAGAGTGCCTTGCTTTTGCCGCGAAATCCCGTCATACGCCTTGTCAGCGCATGAGTGCCGCAGCGTAGAGGCGATGATTTGTTTCATCCTCCAGCGGTCTCGATCGGATGAGCCGGGTTCTCTCTGGCACCTGTCCGGGCGCGGGGTCTCTTGACCCTGTCGACGGCGGCTGATCTGCGCAGTTGTCCACCATGTGATCTATTCGGCGAGCCACGGCGGTATTGCGCGTGGCCGCCCGTGAGGAATGATTTGACCAAATTTACCGAACTCGGCCTGGCCGAGCCCGTCCTTCGTGCTGTGAGCGAAGAAGGATACGACACCCCGACCCCGATCCAGGGAAAATCCATTCCGGCCGTTCTGAACGGTCAGGATGTCGTGGGTATCGCCCAGACCGGTACCGGCAAGACGGCGGCCTTCGTGCTGCCGCTGCTGAGCCGGCTTCTTGAAGAAAACAAGCAGGCGCCCGGCCGCTCGTGCCGCGCGTTGATCATGGCGCCGACGCGCGAGCTGGCCTCGCAGATCGATGCCAGCATTGCCGCCTACGGGCGCTATACCGGCCTGACCCATGCGGTCATCTTCGGCGGCGTGAAGGCGGGCGGTCAGATCCGTGCGCTGGCGCGCGGTCTGGATATTCTCGTCGCGACGCCGGGCCGTCTGCTCGACCATGTCGATTCCGGCAAGGCGCGCCTGGACCTGACCTCCACGGTCATCCTGGACGAAGCCGACCAGATGCTGGATCTCGGTTTCATGCCGGCCATCCGCCGCATCCTGTCCGCCGTTGGCAAGCCGCGCCAGACGGTGATGTATTCGGCCACCATGCCGCCGCCCATCCGCAAGCTGGCCGACGATTTCCTGTCGCGCCCGGTGACGGTCTCGGTGACCCCGCAATCGCAAACGGTCGACCGCATCGAGCAGGCGGTGATGTTCGTGGATACCGGCGAGAAGCCGGCCGCGCTGACCGATCTGATGGCCAAGGAAGTGGGCACGCGTACCATCATCTTCACCCGCACCAAGCGCGGTGCGGACAAGGTGACCTCGATGCTGATCAGCTATGGCCACAAGGCCAATGCGATCCACGGCAACAAGAGCCAGCCCCAACGCGAACGCGCTTTGCGCGCGTTTAAAGAGGGCGGTGCGCCGATCCTGGTCGCGACCGATATTGCCGCGCGCGGCATCGACATCGACGATGTCGGCCTGATCGTGAATTACGAGCTGCCCAACGTGGCCGAATCCTATGTTCACCGCATCGGGCGGACGGCGCGTGCCGGGGCTTCGGGCCGGGCCGTCGCGTTCTGCGCGCCGGACGAGCGGGTCCTGCTCCACGATATCGAGACGCTGACCAAGCTCAGGATCCGCACCCTGAACGATGCACCGCCCTTCGTGCATGGCCTGCCGCGCCCCGGTTCGGGCAAGGGCCGCTCGGGCGGCGGTGGTGGCGGGGGCGGCAATCGTCCGCGCCGTGCCGGCGGCGGCAAGCCGCAGGGCCAGCGCCAGGGCTATCAGGGCGGGGGCAAGCCCGGTGGCGGGTCCCAGCGCAATCGCCGGCCCGGCAACAAGCCGCAGGGCCAGCGCCAGAACGGATAGGCTCCAGCCTTGACGTAGAGCGATGCGGGCGCGATCCCTGTCTGGTTGTTGAGCCAATCAGGGATCGCGCCCGTGCTCTATCCGCTTCTCCTGGCGACGCTTGCCGGGATCACCATACCGATCGGGGCGATGCTGGCCCGGTTCGACATGGTCCATCCCAGCTGGACCACACCGGCCGCGCGCCATGGCTTTCTGTCCTTCGGCGGCGGGGTGCTGATCGCGGCCGTGGCGCTGGTGCTGGTGCCCCAGGGGGTAGAGCATGTCTCCCCGGCCGTTGCGCTCTTCGCGTTCGCGGCAGGCGGGGCGGTCTTCTATGCCCTCGACGCCTTTCTGGCCCGCTTCGGCAATTTCGGGCAGCTCATGGCGATGCTGCTCGATTTCGTGCCTGAGGCCATTGCGCTCGGCGCGCTGATGGCGCTGGGCGAAAGCGGTCTGGCCATCGCCCTCATGATCACGCTTCAAAACCTGCCGGAGGGCTTCAACGCCTATCATGGGATGGACGAGCCGACGCGGACGCGCGCCCGCCTCCTGCTGCTCCTCTTCGCCGGACTGGTCGTGTTCGGCCCCCTCGCGGCCTGGTTTGGCCAGGCGGTTCTGGCCGAGAATACCGGACTGCTGGGCATCATCCTGCTGTTCAGCGCTGGCGGGGTCACCTTCCTGACCGTGCAGGACGTCATCCCCGAATCTCATCTGGATACCCGCCGGGCACCGGCGCTGGGCGCCGTCGCGGGCTTCGCGCTGGGCCTGGCCGGTGACCTCTATCTGGGGTGAGGCGTCGCCTTACGTGGTGGGACAGTCTTTGGTGGGCCGGGGCGGCTCGCCGGGTTCGGGATCGCCGGGCAGGGGGATGTATTCGGTTTCACCGCGCGCCTGGGTGAAGCGCGTGCCGTCAAACCCGTTCGCGATGGAGTCGCGCCAGTCCTGCTTGGCGGTCTCGATCTGCTGCTTCGTTGAGGCGACGAAATTCCATTCGATGAAGCGCTTGCCCATGGACGCGCCGCCGAGGATCATCAGCCGGCTAGCTTCCTGGACGCTGACCTCACCGGCCTGACCATCGGCCAGGACTGCCAGCTGCCCCGTGGCAATGCGCTCGCCGCCAAGCTCGATTGCGCCGGAAACAACGTAGACCGCCAGCTCCTCGTGCTCGCCGGGTAGATCGAACACGGCGCCAGCTTCCGCTTCGGCGTGGATGTAGACGATGGGGGAGAAAACCTCGACCGGGCTTTCGTGACCGTAGGCCGTGCCCAGGATGAGGCGCATGGACACGCCGCCGGTCTTGAAGTCGGGCAGGGCGTTTCCGGGATGGTGGTGGAAGGCCGGCTCGGTGTCTTCACGGTCTTCGGGCAGGGCGACCCAGGTCTGGATTCCGTGCAGGTGAAACCCGGTTTCGCGCGCGGCCAGGCCGGTGCGTTCGGAATGCACGATGCCGCGTCCGGCCGTCATCCAGTTGACGTCGCCGGGATAGATCGTCTGGAAGACGCCCAGGCTGTCGGCATGGTCCATCTCGCCGTCGAACAGATAGGTGACCGTTGCGAGCCCGATATGGGGATGAGGGCGCACGTCGATGCCGTCGCCGGGCTTGAAGGTCGCCGGTCCCATTTCGTCGAGGAAGATGAAGGGGCCGACGAGGCGCCGTTTCGCAAAGGGCAGGACACGGGAGACCTGGAAGCCGCCCAGATCCTTGGTGCGGCCATCGATGACGATGTCGAGTGCGCGGTCGGCCATGCGCCGGTCTCCTTTTTCAAGCCAGGATCCTGCAGTCGACCGGACGCGCCGCGCCGATCTGCGCTAGAGGGTCAAGATAGCATTCATGCGCGTCTCGCGCGCCACCCGGTAGCCTTTCGCACAGGCAAGAGCGACCGGGTCGTCCGCGCCGGATGCCGCATTGACCGAGGGGCGCTCCAGGATGATGAGCTGCGGCCAGGCACCGCGCTGAACATCGTGGAAATAGGCTGAAAGGATGGCGGCCTCGCCGCCTTCCACGTCGATCTTCATCGCATCGAGCCGCTCCACGCGGTGCTCTTCCAGCAAGGTCTTCAGCGTCGTGACGCGCACGGCCTCGCCGCGCTCTCCCGGCGCGGTTTCGAGGGCCGCGCGCCCCTTGTTGTCGCCGACCAGGCGCATCACGCTTTCGCCTTCATAGTCGGCCAGCGCGACGCCGGATATTTCCAGATTGGAGAGTTCGTTCGCCTCGGCATTGAACCGCATGCGCTTGCGCATCTCGCGCTGGGGCTCGACGGCGATGACGCGCGAGCGAGGTCCGCCGGCGCGCGCGGCAAACAGCGCATAGGCGCCGGCATTCGCACCGATATCGATGAATATCCGCCCTGGACCCATCACCTCTCCCAGCGCCGCGAGCTCCTGGGGATCGAAGCATTGGGGTGTCATGAAGAGGCGCTTTTCCGACAGGTTGTCCTTCGGGTGCAGGCGCAGCTTCAACCCGAGCGCTTCCACGTCCGCGACCCCGTCGCTCAAACCGGTGAGGGCGAGCGGACGGGCGAGACCGGCCAGGCGCAAGCCGGTGCGGTTGGCGGGCAGGTGACGTCCGATGGCGAGGCCCACCTTGCCGGCGAGGCCAGGGCGATAGGTGCCGTGGCGCGGCTCCGGCGTTCCGGGCGCAGGAATGCGCTCCTGGGTGGCGGCGTCGGGCAGGGGCTCAAACCCGGTCTCAGTCTCGGTGTCGTGCGGGGTGCTCATGATTTTGCTTATAACGCGCGCGGCCCATAGGGAAACATCCAGATTGAACATCGACGCCGGTCCGGCCCCGGTGTTCCGCGGTGCGCCGCCATGCGGTGGCTAGGCAGCGGTTGGGCGGACAGGGCCGGTTTCCACCCGGGCGCCCGTGGCCTAGTCTGGCGCCAACATCCATCCAAGACTGCTTCGGGGAGATCCTTTCATGTTGCGAACCCTTGTTGCCGCAGGCGTCATCGGCCTGGCCGGCGCCACGGTCCATGCGCAGGACGAGCGCTATGAGTTATCCGACGATGTTGCCGGGACCGCCCGTCAGCTCGCCGAGACGGCGCTGGAAAGCGACCTGGCCTATGAGATCGTGGAATCGCTGACGACCGAAGTCGGTCCGCGCCTGGCCGGCACGCCGCAGGAAGCGCGTGCGCGCGAATGGGGCGTGGAGATGCTGCGCGAGCTCGGGTTCGAGAATGTGCGGGTGGAGGAGTTTGCGCTCGATCTATGGACGCGCGGCGAGACCATTTATGAGGACGTGGCGATCGTCTCGCCCTACCCCCAGCCGGTCTACGCGACCTCTCTGGGTGGTGCAGGCTCGACGCCGGAGGCCGGGCTCGAGGCGGAAATCGTCTTCTTCGACAGCTATGACGATCTCCTGACGTTCGACGATGCGTCCGACGCGCTGGAGGGCAAGCTGGTCTATGTCAACGACCGCATGGTCGCCTCGCGCACCGGGGAAGGCTATGGCTGGGCCAACCGCAAGCGGCGTTCGGGCTGGGTCGAGGCTGAAAACCGCGGTGCGGTGGGCGTGGTCGTGCGCTCGGTCGGCACGTCGAGCCATCGCTTTGCGCATACCGGCATGATGGGCTTTCCCGACGAACGCATGCCGGAAATCCCGGTGGTCGCGGTCTCTGCGCCCGATGCCGACCAGATCGAGCGCATCCATGAGAGCGGAGAGCCGATCGTCATGAGCCTGAACACCAATGCCGGCTGGCGCGGCGAAGTGGTGTCCGGCAACGTGATCGGCGAGATTCCCGGCCGCGAGGCACCCGAAGAGATCGTGGTCATCGGCGGGCATCTGGACAGCTGGGATCTGGGCACCGGCGCGCTGGACGACGGGGCGGGCGTGGCCATCACCATGGCGGCGGCCAAGCTGATCGGCGATTTGGACCAGCATCCGCGCCGGACGATCCGCGTCGTGCTGTTCGGGGCGGAAGAAGTCGGCCTAGTGGGCGCACGCGCCTACGCCGCCGCCCGCGAGGAAGACGGGACGCTGGACGATCACGTGATCGGGTCGGAGTCCGATTTTGGCGCGCGCGAGATCTGGCGTTTCGACAGCAATGTGGGCGAGCACGCCCTGCCGGTCATGGACGCCATGGCACGCGAGCTCGCCTTCCTCGGCATCCTGCGCGGCGACAATGAAGGCGGCGGCGGCCCGGACATGATCCCGCTGCAATATGCTGGCGTGCCGATGGCCCGCCTGGCCCAGAACGGCGAGGACTATTTCAACTACCACCACACGCCGGACGATACGCTGGACAAGATCGACGAGGGCGAGCTTGCCCAGAATGTCGCGGCCTGGGCGATGTTCACCTACATGGCGGCAGAACTGCCGGTCGATTTCCGGCCGCAGGACGATGAAGACACGAGCGACGACGAGGCCAACTAAGTCGGCAAAGCGCGGCCGGAAGTCGTTTTCCAAACTGGAAACAATATACTTCCGGCCGCGTCTCTTATGTCAGGAGCGGCGTCAAACCATCTTCCGGTCGAACACGGTCTGTGACCGTCAACGAACGGAGAATCGCGATGAGCCCCCCCCAAATCCTTCGCATCGATACGAGCGCCCAGATTGACGGTTCTGTGAGCCGGGAGTTGTCCGATATCCTCGCGTCTGCGCTGGCCGGCGAGAGCGGCCGCGTAACGGTGCGCAACCTGGCCACGGACCCGATCGAGGCCGTCGATCACGACTGGGTCGGGGCCAATTTCACCCCGGCCGAAGAGCGCAGCGAGGCCCAGAAGGCGGTGCTGGCGCAGTCCGATGCGCTGGTGGAAGAATTGAGGGCGGCCAGCGACATCGTCATCGGTGTGCCGATCTACAATTTCGCGATCCCGGCTGCCCTCAAGGCCTGGGTCGATAAGGTCGCGCGTGCGCGCCTGACCTTCCGCTACAGCGAGGCCGGGCCCGAGGGCCTGCTCGGCGGACGCACGGCTTGGCTGGTCGTTGCCTCGGGCGGTGTGCCGGTGGGCAGCGATGTCGATTTCGCCACGCCCTATCTGCGCCACGTGCTGGGTTTCATGGGGATTGACGATGTGCGCATCGTCGATGCGGGCCGCTGGCCCTTCCTCAGCGAGGCGGAGCGCGATGCGGTCCGCGCGCTGGCCGAACGACCGCAAGAGGTCGCCCGGGCAGCCTAGCGGCGAGGGCGGGACGGCCTTTAGAGGCCGCTCCAGCTGTCGCGCATGCCCAGAGAGCGGAAGATTTCCTGCCAGTAGGTCTGGATGCCCCCGGCCTGCTGGCTTTCCCACCCGTCTCGCGGGATCAGGTGAATGTGCACGCGCACGCCGGCGAGCACCTCGCCGTATTCGCGTTCGATCTCTGCTGCGACGAGACGCGGGTCGGGAAGGCGCGCATTGCCATACACCGAAAACAGCTCGGAATTCTGCAGCATGTCGGACACCAGAACGATGTCGCGCCCCGGCGTGGTGCGGTCGAAATCGGGATTCTGGGCCAGGCGCGCCAGCGCCTCGATGATCGGGCTGCGCGGGGCGTTCTTCGGCTCGACCAGATCGGTCAGCACGCTCTGCAGCGGACGTTCGAAGAGGGCCTGGTAGCGCGCCTCGACCCGGGTCGGATTGCGGTAGAGCGGATTGATCTGCGCGCCGCGTCCCGGATTGCAGAGCGAGAAATTGCTGTCTTCGAGCTCTCCGCGCTCGTCGAGTTCGAACAGGGAGAGGCGTTCGCCGATGGCGAGCCGGTCGCGCGCTTCAAGAATCCGGGCCAGGATCAGCTCGGCCTGGCGCGGACTGTAGAGATCGGTCTTGTCGATCACGACGACCGTATGCGCGGGTTGCTCCCCGGCCAGGCACAGGGTTTCAGGATCGTATTCGGCCGGCTGCAGCACCAGAGCCGCATAGCTGATCGCGCCGAGTACGCTGACGACAACGATCAGATTGAAAACGCCGAGGAGGTCCTTGCTGCGCATCGTGTGGGTCCCCGCCTAGCGCGGACGGGGCGGAGGCGGGGGCGCACTGTCATCGTCACGCCGCTGGCGGCCCTGGGCACGGTCCACATCGTCGTCGACCTCGTTCTGACCGACCAGGCTGGCGAAGAATTCGTCGATGGCGATCTTGGTCTCTCGCGCATGACCGAGCGTGCGGACCCCGCCCGAGGGCGTGCCGCTGCTATCCCACGGCATCTGCTTGAGCACGGCGGCAAGCTCGGCCGCCGAGCGTTCGAGACGGCGCTGGACCGAGCCATAGCCGATCACCGGGTCATCGAATGTCGCGCCCTTGAATGCTGCAATGGCGGCAAACGTGACGCCGAGCACGAAGAGCAGGAGCGCTTCGAGCGTTTCAAACGGCGCAAACGTCAGCGCGCGGCTGACGGGGGCGAGAATCTCCCCGGTGACATCCGCATCGCCGAGCGCCAGCGTTGCGGCATTCAGCTCCAGCAGGTCGCGGTAATGGGCGGCGGAGAAGTTCAGAAAGCCGATGGCGACGATGGCCAGCGGCAGGCTGACCAGCGCGGCGCCGAACGTGACCGGCCGCTTGGGATTGGACAGGCCGCGTATGGACAGGAAGCCGATCAGGAAGAAGGCCGCGATGACATTGGTAAAGGCCACGGTGATCGCCTGGATCCAGCCGCCCAGAAGACCGAGATCGGACCCCTTGGAAAAGAAGTAGGCATTGGCCAGCCCCTCGAACAGCACGAGTGCCGCAAGGATGGAGAAGTGCATGATGTGGCTGTCTGGATACTGCGCGGCGCGGCGAATTTTCTTCGCGCGCCGGAATTCCAGATATGTGTCGAAATCGGCCGCCGCGCGGTAATACGCCTGCGTCAGCCGGTCGGAAAGCGAGTGCGCTTTTCGTTCCGTTTTGTCGTTCACCTTGCCCTCACCGCGCAGATTCTCGAACAGAAGGTTCGAATCCGCCCGGCTCGAGGTCTCGATCGTATCGTCAGGCATCTTGAGGAGGCCCCCCTCCGGGTTTTGTTTACATTAACTCAGCGTTAACCCTGAGGCCAGTCGGCGTCCTCAACAGGGCAGCAATGTGGCCATTCGAAGAGTTTTTGTGTTTTCCCGGCGCTGCCTTGCTCCTGTCCCGTGTGCCGCTAGGCTGGCTATCGTCTTGAGAATAAAGCGCGGGTGAGGTGCGGCATGGGCAACAAAGCGAAGACGCAAGCTCGCGGTCATGGCGCCACGCGCCGGGACATGCTGGCGCTGGCCGCTGGCGGGGCCGTGGCCGGTGTGGCCTCACGGGCACATGCGCAGACCGGGCCTGGCGATTCGATCGACGCGGCCATGCTGGAGTGCGCCGAGCCGCTGATGGGCGTCGACTACACGCCAGCAGAGCGCGAGATGATGGTGCAGGGCATCGACGCCTGGATCTCACGCGCCGAGCGTCTGCGCGCACTGGAGCATCCCAACGCCCTTGCACCGGCCCTGACCTTCGATCCGCGCCTGAAGACGGGCGGCTATCGGGCGCAGTCCGATCTGGTCCGGGGCGTGCCGGGAGAGGCCGGGCCGAGACCGGCGTCGCGCGAGGATATTGCCTTCGCGCCGGTCTGGGCTCAGCAGGCCTGGCTGTCGAGCGGTGCATTGACGAGCGTGGAGCTGACCGAGATCTATCTGTCGCGGATCGAGCGCCACGCGCCGCTTCTGGAGTGCTTCGTCACCGTGACACGCGAGCGGGCGCTGGACTGCGCCGAGGCGATGGACCGGGAACGCGCGCGCGGCCATGTGCGCGGCGCGCTGCACGGCATTCCCTATGCGCTGAAGGATATCATCGACGTGGCCGGCCTGCCCGCGACCTGGGGCGCAACGCCCTATCGCGACCGGGTGGCGGAGACGACGGCGAGCGTCGCCACCCGGCTGGACGCCGCGGGGGCGGTGCTGCTGGGCAAGACGACGCTGGGCGCGCTGGCCTATGGCGATGTCTGGTTCGGCGGACAGACACGAAATCCGTTCAACACCGAGGAAGGCAGCTCGGGCTCCTCGGCCGGGTCGGCCGCGGCGGTCGCGGCCGGCCTTGCCAGCTTCGCGATCGGCACCGAGACGATGGGCTCCATCGTCTCGCCCGCCCACCGGTGCGGCGCGACGGGCCTGCGCCCGACTTTTGGCCGGGTGGCGCGTGACGGGGCGATGGCCTTGTGCTGGAGCCTCGACAAGATCGGTCCGCTGGTGCGCAGCGCGAACGACGCCGCGCTGGTCCTCGCGGTGATGAACGGGGACAGCGCGGACGACCCGGCCAGCCTGGCGCACGGCTTCGAGATGGATTTCGACGCCTCGCCGGCCGGGCTGCGTGTCGGATACGATCCGGCCTGGTTCGAGGACGCGCCTCAGCCCGACCGCGACGCGCTGGAAGCCGCCCGGGCCGTCGGGGTGGAGCTGGTGGGAATCTCGATCCCGCAAGCGCCTCATGACGGCCTGCTGATCACGCTGGAGAGCGAGGCGGCGGCGGCCTTCGAACATCTCACGCTGGACAATGTCGACGATGCGCTGCGCTGGCAGGAGCCGGCCGCCTGGCCGAACACCTGGCGGCGCGCGCGCTTTGCCAGTGCGGTCGACCTGGTCAATGCCGACCGGTTCCGCCGTCAGCTCATGGAGGAGATGCACCTGCGCTTCGCGGAGCTGGACGCGATCATCGGTCCCAACTTCGCCGGGGACATGCTGCTGATCACGAACTTTACCGGCCACCCCCAGATGACGTTCCGGTCCGGCTTCGTCCAACGCCAGACACGCACCCTGTTCGGCGAGATCGCCGACGAGAGCTCCCCTGCCGTCGAGGTCCCGATGACGACGAGCGTGTGGGGCCCCTTGTTCGAGGAAGGCCGGCTCGTCACTCTGACCCAGGCCATAGAAAACGAACTCGGCGTGGCGCAGCGGCGCCCGGACGGGTTCTGAACATCAAGGGAGGACCCGCCGTGGGCCTGACATTCTACGACTGCCCGACTGCACCGAGCCCGCGACGCGCCCGGATGGTCCTGGCCGAAAAGCGCGTGCCGCACGAGGTGATCGAAGTCGATCTTCGAAACGGTGCGCAATTCTCCGACACCTTCCGCGCCATCAATCCGCGCTGCACCGTGCCGGCGCTGCAGCTGGAGGACGGAAGTGTGCTGTCCGACAATGCCTCGATCGCGCGCTGGCTGGAGGAGGTCTATCCCGATCCGCCGCTGATGGGCACGACGCCTCTGGAGAAGGCCATGGTCGCCGAATGGAGCTGGCGCGTCGATTTCGAGGGGCTGAGCGCAATCATGGAAGTGTTGCGCAATACCTCCAAATCCATGAAGGACCGGGCCTTGCCCGGACCGGACCCGACGCCGCAAATTCCCGAGCTGGCCGAGCGCGGACGGGCGCGGGGCATGCGCTTCTTCAAGGCGCTCGATACCCGGCTGGGCGAGACGGCGTGGTTGGGCGGAGACAGTTTCTCGGTCGCCGATATCGGCGCCTACGTCTTCGTGGAATTTGCCCGCTGGGTGAAGATGGAAGCACCCGGGGACGCCGAAAACCTCGCCGCCTGGCACGAAGCCATCAAGGCCCGGCCAAGCGGCAAGGTTTAGGCAGGAGGTGCCTAGGCGAGCTCCTTCAATGCCTCGGCGTTGAAGTCTTCGAGCGCA
Source organism: Marinicauda sp. Alg238-R41 (assembly GCF_947331485.1). NCBI lineage: Bacteria > Pseudomonadati > Pseudomonadota > Alphaproteobacteria > Maricaulales > Maricaulaceae > Marinicauda > Marinicauda sp. Alg238-R41. Next base: position 1,510,979 of record NZ_CAMZOJ010000001.1, read on the forward strand.
TCGAACTGGCCCAGCCTGACCTTTCGCGCCCAGGCCGGATCGGAGAGCAAAGCGCGGCCGATGGCGACGAGATCGAACTCGTTATTCTCCATCCGCTCGACCAGGGCGTTGATGTCGCTCTTCTGCGAGCTCTCGCCCATGAAGGCGCCCATGAAGTCGGAGTTCAGACCGACCGAGCCGACCGTGATCGCCGGCTTGCCGGTCAGCTTCCTGCTCCAGCCGGCCAGGTTGAGATCGGAGCCCTCGAATTCGGGCAGCCAGAAGCGGCGCGTCGAGGCGTGGAACATGTCGACGCCGGCATCGGAGAGCGGACCGAGGAACGCTTCCAGCTCCTGCGGGGTGTAGGCGAGCTTCGCCTCGAAATCCTGTTGCTTCCATTGCGAGTAGCGCAGGATCACAGGCAGGTCGGCCGGGATTTCCGCGCGCACCGCGCGCACGATTTCCTGGACCAGCGTCGTGCGCTCGACCAGTCCGCCGCCATAGCGGTCATCGCGCTTGTTGGTGCCGTCCCAGAAGAACTGGTCGAGCAGATAGCCGTGCGCGCCGTGCAGCTCGATCGCGTCAAAGCCGATGTCCACCGCCGCCTTGGCGGCTTTGGCAAAACCGGCAATCGTGTCGGCGATGTCTTCCGCGGTCATCGGTTCGCCGATGATCTTGCCGTCCGGCAGGACACCGGACGGGCTGTCGGACGGCGCGTCGGGATGAGGGCCGGTGCCCGGCTTGCGCGCCAGGCCGACATGCCAGAGCTGGGGCGCGATCTTGCCGCCAACGGCGTGGACGGCTTCGACGACGCGCGCCCAGCCGTGCAGCGCTTCTTCAGTGTGGAAGTTGGGAATGGCGGGATCGAAGCTCGCACCCTCGCGGTCGATCGTGGTGCCTTCGGTCAGGATGAGGCCGACATCATTCTCGGCGCGCCGCTTGTAGTAGGCCGCGACATCCTCTCCCGGAACGCCGCCCGGGCTCTTGGACCGGGTCATGGGTGCCATGACGATCCGGTTGGCCAGCTCGAGGGAGCCGAGGGAAAACGGGCGGAAAAGGGCAGAGGGTCCGGGCATGAATCAGCTTCCAATGTTAAACAGGTTCGCGGCCTCAGGTGGGGCGGTCACCAGCCGATGACAAGACATAAAGGCATCGCGTACCAACTTGGCCGCGACAAATCAAAAAGGGGGGCGAGATGATGAAGCCGGTTCTGACATTGCTGGCGGGTTGGGCCCTGGCGGGTGCTTGCGCCACAACGGCGCCTGAAACCGCGCCGGTCGCGGGCGGCACGGTCGAGCGCCCGATTTCCTTTTCCGAGCTGCTGGAGCGGGCGAGGGCCAGCGCAGACGCGCGCATCGCGTATGGCGAGGGCGATCTGGAATACGGCGAGCTCTGGTTGCCGGAGGGGCCGGGGCCGCATCCGGTCGTTGCGATGATCCACGGCGGGTGCTGGCAGGCCTCGCTGCCGGGAACGATCCTGCAGGACTATCTGGCCGAGGATTTGCGCGCGCACGGCGTGGCGGTCTGGAATATCGAGTATGCGCGCATCGGTCATGAGGACGGGGCCTATCCCGGCACATTCGAGGACATTGCCGCCGGCATCGATCACTTGCGGGTTCTGGCAGGCCCCTACGGCCTCGACCTCGACCGGCTGGTGTTCACCGGCCACTCGGCCGGCGGTCATCTTGCCCTCTGGGCGGCAGCGCGCGGAGCGCTGGAGCCCGGCAGCGCGCTTTATCGCGAGGACCCGCTCCTGCCGGACGGTGTGATCACGCTGGCAGGTATCAACGACCTTGAAGACTACCGCGCGCACGGTCCGGGCCGGTGCGGGGAGCCGGGAACGGTCGACGCGCTGGGCGGGGCCGAGGCGGCGATGGATGACGACGTCTATGCGCAGATCTCGCCCGCGCAGCTGCTGCCCTTCGGTGTGAAGCAGATCATCATCTCCGGCGAAGTGGACCCGATCATGCCGCCCGTGCTGGGCGATCGCTATGTCTTGCTGGCCCGCGCGGCCGGGGAGTCTGCCCGGGCGGTCACGCTGGAGGCAGCCGGACATTTCGAGCTGATCGATCCCACCGCACCGGCCTGGCCGGCGATCCGGGCCGAAATCGATCGCCTGCTGGCACCGGAGCGCTGATCGCCCGGGCTTTCCAAGCGGAGCCCGGCGGCCTAAGCCGGGCCGGCTATTGAAGAGTGGGAGCGCGCATCGAATGGCAATGGACATGATCTGGCGCATGGTCGCCATTGGCCCGGCAGACCATCTGCGCCCGGCGCTGGAGCGCCTGGAGAACCAGGACCCGAGCCCGGTGCTGGGCTGCTCCCTGTTTGAGGAAGACGGGCCGGAAACGGTGCGCTTCGATGTGCTGTTCGCCGAGCAGCCGCGGCTAGACGAGTTCCTGGAGGCCCTGGGTATCGATGAGGCGCAGTGCGAGATCGCGTTCGGGCCGTTGCCGGAAGAAGACTGGGTCCGCCTGTCGCTGGAAGGGTTGAAGCCCGTCGAGGCGGGCCGCTTCGTCGTTTACGGGGCGCATGACCGCGAGAGCGTCCCGCCGGGCAAGACCGGTATCGAGATCGAAGCCGGACCGGCGTTCGGCACCGGCCATCACGGGACGACGAAAGGCTGCCTGATCGCCTGCGACCGCCTGGCTGATAGCCAGTCGCCGAAACGGGTTCTCGATCTTGGATGCGGCACCGGTGTGCTGGCGATCGCCGCCGCGCTGGTCTGGCCGCAGGCGGAAATCGTGGCCACCGACATCGACCCGGAAGCCATCGAGGAGACCGTGGTCAACGTGAAGAAGAACAAGGTTGAGGCACGCATTGAGAGCTTTGTCGCGGACGGGTTCGACGATGAGCGGCTGAGCGATCCGTACGATCTGATCTTCGCCAATATCCTGGCAGGCCCCTTGCAGCAGCTCGCCGCGGAGCTCGCGCAGCGTCTGACACCGGGCGGTGTGGCGGTCCTGTCCGGCCTGCTCGAACACCAGATCGACGCGGTGGAGGCCGCCTATCGCGGCGCGGGTCTGACCCCGGCCGGCCAGGAGCTGATCGATGGCTGGGCGATCCTGACCGTCAAGGCAGAGAGCCGCGCCACCGCGTAGTTCCTGCCGACTATGGGCGACATGAGATTGAAAGCGTCATCGGCTCCGCTTACCTTGCCCGCATGACACACCAGATTCAGAATTTCGACGTCAAGGGCGGCCCGCAATACGGACGCCAGAACCTGCCCAAAATCCGCGAGGCGCTCGACGCTGCGGGCCTGGACGGCTTCATCATTCCCCATGAGGACGAGTACAATAACGAGTACTTGCCCGATTATGCGGAAAGGCTGTCCTGGGCGACCGGCTTTACCGGCTCGGCCGGCGCGGCGATCGTGATGAAGGACCGCGCGGCGGTCTTCGTCGACGGGCGCTATACGGCGCAGGTGAAGGTCCAGGTCGATGGCAAGCTGTTCGACTACGCCGATCTGGACCCCGGCGTCGCCGGCTGGATCCGCGAACATGCGCGCAAGGGCGAGCGTATCGGCTACGACCCGCGCCTTCACTCGCCCGATGCGATGGCGCGCATCCAGGACGCGGCCGATCGCGCCGGCGCGGAACTGGTCTCGCTCGACACCAATCTGATCGACCGGGCCTGGGACGATCAGCCCGAACCGCCGCGGACCCCCGTAAGTGTGCATCCGGTCGAATTTGCCGGCGAGGACCACGAGTCCAAGCGCACGCGCATCGGCGACTCGATCAAGGATGACGGCGCCGATGCCGCGGTCCTGACCGACCCGACATCGATCGCCTGGCTTCTGAACGTGCGCGGCAATGACGTGGAGCGGTCGCCGCTCCCGCTGGCCTCGGTGATTCTGGAAGCCGATGGCCGCGTCAGCCTGTTCATCGAACCGTCCAAGCTGGACGACGAGGTGCGCAGCCATCTCGGCAATGCGGTGAGCATTCGCGATGAGAGCGAGTTTGCCGACGGTCTTGCAGAATTGACGTCCAAGACCGTGCGCGTCGATCCCGGTTCGTCCTCGGTCTGGGTCTTCGACACGCTGAAGGCCGCAGGCGCCAAGGTGCAGCGCAAGGCCGACCCGGTCGCCCTGCCCAAGGCCTGCAAGAATGCCTCGGAAGTCGAAGGCTCGCGCCAGGCGCATGTGCGCGACGGCGCCGCCATCGTGAGATTCCTGCACTGGCTGGATACCGAAGCCCAGTCCGGCGACGTGGACGAGATCACGGCCGCCCAGAAGCTGGAAGAGATCCGCAAGGCGAACCCGGAGCTGAAGGATCTGTCCTTCGAGACGATTTCCGGAGCCGGACCGAACGGCGCTCACCCTCACTACCGGGTGAATACCGATACGAATCTGAAGCTGGAAAAAGACTCCCTCTACCTGGTCGATTCCGGCGGACAGTATCGCGACGGCACGACGGATATCACCCGCACCGTCCCGATTGGACAACCCACGGCGGAAATGCGCCGGCACTTCACGCTCGTGCTCAAAGGCCATATCGCGCTGTCGCGCGTGCGCTTCCCGCAAGGCATTACCGGCAGCCAGCTCGACGCGCTGGCGCGCGAGCCGCTGTGGGCGGCCGGACTGGACTATGACCACGGTACCGGACATGGCGTGGGCAGCTATCTGGGTGTGCACGAAGGTCCCCAGCGCATTTCCAAGGCGCTGAACGCGATCGCGCTGAAGCCGGGCATGATCCTGTCCAACGAGCCGGGTTTCTACCTGCTCGGGTCGTACGGCATCCGGATCGAGAATCTGCAAGTGGTCACCGAGCCGGAAGAAATTCCCGGCGGGGACCGCAAGATGCTGGGGTTTGAAACCCTGACCATGGCGCCGATCCACAAGGGCCTGATCGATACGACCTTGCTGTCGCCGACCGAGATGGCGTGGCTGGATGCCTATCACGCCACCGTGCGCCAGCGCATTGCGCCGCTGGTCGACGGTGAGGTGGCCGCGTGGCTGGAAGAGGCCTGCCGTCCGTTGACCGGGGCAACGCCTTGAGCCGACATCGCAATGCCGCGCCGGCATCCGGCGTGGCACGATGACGGGTCCGCGATACGCGCTCGCCGCGGCGTTCGCCTTCCTGGCGGCGGCCTGCTTCTATTCGGAAGAGGAATTGATCGGGTTCTGGGGTGCGGATCGCGCCCTGGAGCCCGGCTTCTACACCCATACCCCCTTTCATCCTGAAGGCGGGGAATGGGGCAGGCCGACCTGGGCGGGAGAGATTGCCTACGAGAACCGGCGCTATTCCTCGCAGGTCGCAAATTTCCCCCATCCCGGCGCAAGGCTGCACCGCCTGGACGGGGATATCTATATCGTGCAGTGGGAACGCCAGGATGGGGTCGGCTACGCGATCGCGTTCAATTATCCCGGCATGCTGACCTATCACATGCCCGACTGCTCGGCCCTGCGCGAAACGGTGCGGGACGAGGCCGGGGTTGTTCTCGGCCCGGAGGGATATTGCCGCATCGACTCACTGTCCCAACTTGAGGACGTCATGCGGCTCTATCTGCGCGAACTGGACGGAGACGTCCGGCTGGACGGCATCTACCGCCGGGCCGACGCGGACTCCTGGGCAGAGTCCTGATCTCTAGCCTCCGCCGCCGGGCGTGAAGCTCGGGCTGTCCGAGGCCGGGAAACTCTCCTTCATCGCCTCGTCGACCTTGTTCTCATCCTTGTCGGACTGGGACTTTTTCTTCTTCTCGTCCTCGCGCTTGCCGCTCTGGTTTTCTTCACTCAAGCGTTTCTCGGTCATTTCAGCCTCCTCTAGCGGGTCGCTCATTTCTTCGGTTTGAGGTAATTGCTCGCCAAAGCGTTCACCGCGGCCGCCATCGATGGCCTGGTCCACGGGAACCTTCGCTGCGCCCGGATCGCTGTCGAACGGGCGGCGCTGGTCGGTGCGGTCGAGGTGCTTATCCTCGTCAAAGACTTCCGCCTCGACCTGATTGTCGGCGGGATTGTCCATGGACGCGTTCTCGCCGTCGGGACCGGGGTTGGCCGGGGTCGGCCTGCTGTTGCGATCAGCCATCTCGAAACCTCCCATGGGTTCAACTGTTGACGAGATAACGCGCGAGCCGTGCGCTGCGATCCCTCCTGCGTGCAGGTTCGGGCGAAATCGGTCCTGCTACGCCGGGGTGTGCGCCCTGCCGGCATCATGCGCGATTCACGGCCGGATTAGCGCGCCCGGAGCGCGGGAGGATTGACTGTCACTCCGCCCGGGCCTAGGTGGCGCTGCACTCTGATGCCGTGAACACAGGACGCCTTTCATGACCGATTTCTCCCAACTCGCCGCGAATGCCAAAGCCTGGCCGTTCGAACTGGCGCGCGAGGTGGAGAAACGCGTCGAGAAGACCAAGGCGCCCGGCGATACGGTCATCTTCGAGACCGGTTACGGGCCCTCCGGACTGCCGCATATCGGCACATTCGGCGAGGTGGCGCGCACCACGATGGTCATCAACGCCTTCCGGGTGCTGACCGGTGATCGCTACAAGGTGCAGCTTCTGTGCGTCTCCGACGATATGGACGGCATGCGCAAGGTGCCCGACAACGTGCCCAATCGCGAGGAGTTGGCCGGCTATCTCGACATGCCGCTGACCGCGGTGCCCGATCCGTTCGGGACCCATGACAGCTATGGCGCGCACATGAATGCGCGCCTGCGCGCCTTTCTCGACCATTTCCAGTTCGACTACAGCTTTGCCTCCGCGACCGAGCTGTACCGGACCGGGCGGTATGACGACGCGCTTCGCGCCACGCTGGAAAGTTTCGACAAGATCATGGCGGTCATGCTGCCCACGCTGGGTGAGGAGCGGCGCAAGACCTATTCGCCCGTGCTGCCGATTTCGCCCAAGAGCGGCAAGGTCCTCTACGTGCCGATGAAGGCGGTCGACGCGGCGGCCGGAACCGTCACCTTCGACGACGAGGACGGCGAGGAGCAGACGGTCAAGGTCACTGGCGGCGGTGCCAAGCTGCAGTGGAAACCCGATTTCGGGATGCGCTGGGCCGCGCTGGGCGTCGATTTCGAGATGTTCGGCAAGGACCACCAGGCCAATGCGCCGGTCTACTCGAAAATCTGCCGGATTCTGGGCGGGAACCCGCCGGTCCAGTTCGTCTACGAGCTCTTCCTCGACGACAAGGGCGAGAAAATCTCCAAGTCCAAGGGTAATGGCCTCGCCGTGGAAGACTGGCTGCGTTATGCGCCTTGGGAAAGCCTGTCCATGTACATGTTCACGAAGCCGAAAACGGCCAAGCGGCTGTTTTTCGACGTGATCCCCAAGGCCGTGGACGAGTACCGTCAGCACCTTGAGGCCTACCCGAAGCAGGAGCCGGACAAGCAGATCGAGAATCCGGTCTGGCACATCCATAACGGCCAGCCGCCGGCGCCGGGTGCCAATATCTCGTTCTCGCTCCTGCTCAACCTGGTCTCGGCCGCCAATGCGTCTGACAAGGATACGCTGTGGGGCTTCATCAGCCGCTACGCCCCGGAGGCTACGCCGCAGAGCGAGCCGTTTCTGGACCGCCTGACGAGCTACGCGATTGCCTATTACGAGGACTTCGTGAAGCCGGCCAAGGTCTATCGCGCGCCGACCGACCAGGAACGCGCGGCGATGGAAGACCTGGCCGCGCGGCTGAAGGCGCTGGATCCGGCCGAGACCGATGGCGAAGTCATCCAGACCGAGGTTTTCGCCGCCGGCAAGGCACACGATTTCGAGCCGCTGCGAGACTGGTTCAAGGCACTCTACGAAGTGCTTCTCGGCCAGAGCCAGGGACCGCGCTTTGGTAGCTTTGCCGCGATTTACGGCCTGCCCAAGACGATCGAGCTGATCGAGGGCGCGCTGGCGGGTGAAAACCGCTAGGCCGGAGTTCGGCTGCCAGCGGGCCAAGCGCCAATCTGTGTTCCGGTCTGGATTACTCGCCCGTCCGGGCTAGCCTTGGCGTCATGAAGATATTCGTCAGCCTTTTCGCGTCCTGTCTTGCCGCCTCCGCCATCGGAGTGGCGCACGCCCAGACTCAGCCGCGATCCGGGACGCAATCCGAGCTGCAAGGCGAGGGACCGGCCGCGGTCGAACCGGCAGAGAGCCTGGTCACCGCGCTGGCCCTTGAGGAGGCGCGCGCCGCGTTCGAGGCCGGAGCACTGGGCGAGGCCGAGCGTCTTGCCGCCGAGGCCGGCACGAAGGCGGGCAATCTGCTGGCAGCTGAGGCGGCGCTGACCCGACTGATGATCTGGGAGCCCGAGCTCGACCGCGAAGATGCGGCCGAGCGCGCCGATCACTATGCCGACCTGGTCCTGCAGGTCGATGCCAACCTGATGCAGGCCCATCTGCGCAAGGCGACGGCGCTGGGCTATCGCGCGCGCTTCCAGCCAGCCTGGCGCGCCTTTCTCAGCGGGTTGCCCCAGGCCTCGCGAGACCATTTGCGCGCGGGTCTGGAGCTGAATGACGACGACCCGCACCTCAATGCCGTCTATGGCGCGTGGAATCTCGAAGTCGTGCGGCGGGCCGGGGAGGGACGCCTGGGTGCCAGCCAAGAGGCCGGGCTGGAGCATTTCGCCAAAGCGCTCGACGAGGCGCCGGACGATGTGGGTATCGCCTATCATTTCGCACTGGCCATGCTCGCACGCGGCGGGGAGGACTCCCTGAGCCTCGCGCGCGACGCGCTGGGCCGCGCGATCGATGCTGCAGCTGACGATGTGCGGGCACGCGCACTCCAGCCCATGGCGATCGAGCTGCTGGCGTTGATGGACCGCGATATCGAGGCCGCGCGCGACGCTGCGATCTACCGGCTCGAGAACTAACGCTCCGTTTCCGATGAGTCGATTTTTGTTGACGCGGTGTCAGTAATTTTTTACATCTCGGCATGTCAAAAAAAGTCGACATGGGATCAAAGGAGTTTGACATGTCGTTCCAGGAAAAAAGCAATCTGGTCATGACGGTCATCACCGCCCTGGTCTACGGGGTATATTTTGCCAAGGTGATGCCTCCGGCCCTGAGCGAAGGGCCGTCCATGGACCTGGTCATGCCTTATCTGTTCGCGGCGGTCGTTTTTCTCGTCGTCGGCGGTGTCATCGCGCACATCCTGGTGGCGATGGCGGCGCCGAACGAGGCGGATGTGTCCGACGAACGCGATACGCTGATCGAGATGCGCGCAGATGCGCGCTCCGGCTACGTGATGAGCGCAGCGGCGGTGCTCTCGCTCGGCCTCGCATTGATGGACCAGCACCTGTTCTGGATCGTGCACATGATCCTGGGCGGCCTGGTGGCGGCGGAGCTGGTCAAGGGCGTGCTGCGCGCCATCGATTACCGCTTGGGGGGCTGAATGGCGAAAGCGACCCGCATCAAGAACCGCATCCGCGAGCTGCGCTTTCACGCCGGCGAAATGACCCAGGCCGAACTCGCCAAGCGGATCGGGGTCACCCGCCAGACCGTGCTCGCCATCGAACAGGGCAAATACTCGCCATCGCTTGAAGTGGCATTCCAGATCGCCGCCGTGTTCGAAACCCCGCTGACAGATGTGTTCGAATACGCGCCGGACGGTTCGCGCCAGGCCTGACCGCGCCCGGTTCGCCGTGCACGGAGAGGCCTGTGGCCGGCTACTGGCTGGCCCAGACGATACGCGCCATCCAGACCATGTCCCGGATTGCGAGAATCCGGTTTTCATAGGCGTCGTTGAGCGAAATGAGTTCGGCGGTCTCGGCGGTGACGCGGCCGAGCTCCTTGGCCATCACCTCTCCGTCGCGGGTCTTGACCACGACACGGTCGCCGCGCCGCGGCTGGGAATGGGGCGCGACCACGATGCGGTCGCCGGGCCGGTAGACCGGCCGCATCGAATCCCCGCTGATCTCCAGCGCATAGGCCTGATCGTCCTCGACGCCGGGAAAATAGATCTGCTCCCACCCGCTGCCGGCGGGAAATCCTGCATCGTCGAAGAAGCCGGCATTTCCGGCCTGGGCAAGGCCAATGAGGGGGACGGCGCGGCCTGCCTCGCGCCCGGTGGCCAGACCGGCGAACTCGTCAAAGCTGACACGTGCGGCGAAGAGGGCCTTTGACAGGCTCTCGGTGGACGGCCAGCGCGGCTTGGTGCCGTCCGAGGCAAAGCGCTTGGACGGGTTGAAGGTCGTCGCGTCGAGACCGGCTTCGCGCGCCAGGCCGGACGGGGACAGGCCGGCGCGCTCGGCCAAACGGTCGATTCCGCGCCAGATCTGGGCGTGTGTGAGCATGGCGGCTTTTCCTCGTCGATCTGAATTAAGTCGCGAAGAAGGAATTTTTTCCTCTAATCCTGCGCGACGTCAAGTCTAACTGCTTGCGCCTTCGGCGCGGCGAGGCTATGCGCGCGCTCATGACCGACACCGTGCTCTACCGCTTCGCCGATCCGGCAAGCCTGGCCGCCGCTTCTGCTTCCGGAGAATTCCGGGGCGAGGCGCTCGACGAACAAGACGGATTCATTCACTTGTCCACGCGCACCCAGCTTGCCGATACGCTGGACGCCCACTTTGCCGGGGTGGATCGAATCGCCCTGGCCGAGATTGACGGCGCGCATATCGCCGACATCGTGAAATGGGAGGTATCCCGCGGGGGAGAGCGCTTTCCCCATGCCTACGGCGCGATCCCGTTCTCGGCCATCGAAACGGTATATCTGCTCCGGCGCGGCGAGGACGGCGCCTGGCAATGGCCGGAGGCGCTGTGATGAGCGTTTACGACCTGGCGACACGCGCCTTGCACCTGCTTCCGGCTGAAACCGCTCATCGGGTGACGGTCAAGGCGCTCGGCCTCGGGCTGGGACCGGTGGACCTGTCGACGCCGGATCCGATCCTGCAGACCTCCATTGCCGGCATCGAGCTGGCCCATCCGCTGGGGCTGGCGGCCGGATTCGACAAGAATGCCGAGGCGCCCGACGCCCTCCTGCGCGCCGGATTCGGCTTCGTCGAAGTGGGTGCCGTGACGCCGCGCCCACAGGCCGGCAATCCCAAGCCGCGCGTTTTCCGGTTGAAAGAAGACAAGGCGGTGATCAACCGCATGGGCTTCAATAATGAGGGGCTGGACGCGCTCAAGGCGCGGCTGGAGGCGCGAAAGGGCCGCGGGGGTGTCGTGGGCGTCAATCTCGGGGCCAACAAGGATTCCGATGACCGGGCGGCCGATTATGCCCATCTTCTGGGTGCGCTCTCCGGGCTGGCAGATTTCTTCACGGTCAATATTTCTTCGCCCAACACGCCGGGCCTGCGCGGGCTTCAGTCGGGCGGCGCGCTCGATGCGCTGCTCCAGCGCGTCACAGACACGCGCTGGGCCGAACCGGTCTTCCTGAAGGTCGCGCCCGATCTCGAAGAGGGCGCGGTGGAGACGATCCTGGAGGCGGTGTCGCGCTACACCCTGTCCGGGCTGATCGTGTCCAACACGACGGTCGCCCGGCCGGACACCCTCAAATCGCCCCATGCTCAAGAGACTGGTGGCCTGTCAGGCCAGCCGCTCTATGTGCCGTCTACCGAAGTGCTGCGCGCGTTCCGGCGGGCGGCCGGCCGCGATCTCGCGATCATCGGCGTGGGCGGGATCTCGTCAGGCGAGACCGCCTACGCCAAGATCCGCGCCGGGGCCAACGCGCTGCAGCTCTACAGCGCGCTGGTCTATCAGGGGCCGGGGGCGGTGGTGCGCATCCGCGACGAGCTGGCCGCCTGTCTGAAGCGGGACGGTTTCTCGAGCCTGTCCGATGCGGTCGGCGTGGACGCCTAAGTCGTGAACTGACGGCGCAATCCCGGCCAGCCTGCGAGCAGGGTGACGGCGCGCGCGACGTAGTAGGCCAGAAAGGCCAGCCACAGCCCGGTTCCGCCAAGGGCCGGGCGCAGGGCAAAGTCGAGCGCCACGTAAATGAGAAGCGAGGCAATCATCGCGTTGCGCATGAGCGGGCCTTGTGTCGTGCCGATCATCAGGCCGTCCAGCTGCCAGCTTGCGACACCTGCCACCGGAACCAGGGCGCAGAAGGGCAGGAAGCGACGCGCCATTTCCCGTGCTTGCGGGTTGGTGGTCAGCAGGTCGACGAAGGTGCCGCCGAATACCCACAAGATGAGCGAAAGCGCGACGGCGAAGGCCAGAGCCTGTTCGCTGGTCAGACGAAGGGCATGCATCAGCCCGGTCCAGTCCTTGCGTCCGGCGGCCTTGCCGACAACCGCTTCGGTCACGTGGGCGAAAGCATCGAGGAAGAAGGCGCTCAGCGAGATGAACTGAAGCAGGATGGCGTTGCCGGCCAGCACCGCTTCGCCTTCGCGCAGGCTGGCCTCGTTGAACCAGTAGAAGCCGGCGATGAGGGCGACGGTGCGCAGGAAGATGTCGCGGTTGACCGACAAGAGACGTTTGAGCGGAGCCGCCGCGAAGAGATGGGTCAGGCGCGCGGCGGGCCGGGGCTTCAGCACGACCATCACGATCGCGCCAGCTGCGGCCAGGTGGACCCACTGGGCGAGGGCGCTGGCCGCGCCAACCCCGGCGAGCCCCCAGTCGAACCCGAAGACGAACAGCACCGAGAGGCCGGCATTGGTCAGGTTCAGCACGATCTGAAGCGTCAGGGCCAGTCCGGTACGCGACAGCCCGATAAGCCAGCCATAGACTGCATAGCCCGCCAATGCTGCTGGCGCACCCCAGATTCGCGCGGAGAAATAGCGGCCCGCGCCGCCTTCCACGGCCTCCCCGCCGGAGAACACCCACAGGCCGAGCTCGCGCAGGGGCAGCTGGAACACGATGAAGGCCAGGCCGAAGGCGAGGCCCAGCCCGCCAGCGCGCACGAGGGTCGCGCGCAGCTCGCTTTCGTCGCCTGCCCCTTCGGCCTGCGCGGTCAGCGCCGTGGAGCCCATGCGCAGGAAGCCGAGCGACCAGAAGAGCGCGTTGAAGATCAGCGTGCCCAGCGCGATGGCGGCGATATCGCTGGTGTCGCCGGTGCGGCCTACTACTACTACGTCTACCAGACCGACCAGTGGCGTCGCGATATTGGCGGCCATGATCGGCACGGCCTGGGCGAGGACCGATTGGCGGGTGAGGGGGGCTGCGCTCATCCGCACGCGATTAAGCGCTTCATTCAAGGGTCGCAAGAGCGTGATTTCGCCCTAGTCTCCCCCAGTGGACACGAACAGCAAGAAGGAAACAGCCGATGATCCGGGCGTATGCCACCAAAGAAGCCAACGGCAAGTTCGAGGTGATCGAGTACGATCCCGGCGCGCTCAAGGCCGACGATGTCGAGATTGAGGTGGAGAGCTGCGGGCTTTGCCATTCCGACCTGTCTCTGGTCGACGATGAATGGGGCGTCACCCAGTTCCCGATTGTCCCGGGCCACGAGGTGATCGGGCGGATCGTCGAGACGGGGCCGGCCGTGACGCATCTTCAGACCGGCGACCGGGTCGGTGTCGGCTGGTTCTCGCGGTCCTGCCTGACCTGCACGCCATGCATGAGCGGCGATCACAATATGTGCCCCTCGGTCGAACAGATCGCGGTCGGACGGCCGGGCGGCTTTGGCGAGCGGGTGCGTGTGCAGGCGAGCTGGGCGAACCGGCTGCCGGACTCGCTGGACCCGAAAAAGGCCGGGCCGCTGTTCTGTGGCGGTATTACCGTGTTCAATCCGCTTGTGCAGTTCGGTGTGCGCCCGACCGACAAGGTGGGCGTCATCGGTATTGGCGGGCTGGGCCATCTGGCCCTGCAATTCCTGCGGGCCTGGGGCTGCGAGGTGACCGCCTTTACCTCCACCGGCGCGAAGGCCGACGAGGCCCGCCGCTTCGGCGCTCATCGCGTGGTCGATAGCCGCGACAAGGACGCCCTCAAGGCCGAAGCGGGCCGCTATGACTTCATTCTTTCCACCGTGGCCGTGCCGCTGGAATGGGGGCGCTATTTCGCGGCGCTCGCTCCGCGCGGGCGTCTGCATACGGTGGGCGCAGTCTCCGAACCTATCGAGGTTCAGGCCTTTTCCCTGATCGGCGGGCAGAAATCGCTGTCCGGCTCCCCGCTGGGCAGTCCGGCAACGATCCGTCAGATGCTCGATTTCTGCGAGCGCCACGACATCGCACCCCAGATCGAGACGATGCCCATGAGCCGGATCGACGAGGCCTTCCAGCGCCTGCGCGACGGGAAGCCGCGTTACCGTATCGTGCTCGAGAACGATTTTTAGGGCTCTGCCAATGGGCCTGCCGATCGTCTTCCACGAGGCCTATGTGGCGCGTGACGTCCCGGCACGCCATCGCTTCCCCATGGGCAAGTTCAGGGCGGTAGCCGAAGCGCTGGTGGCGCAGGGTCTGGTGCGCGACCTCAGCGGGTTTCACCGTCCCGAACCTGCGCCAGCGCGCTGGCTGGAGCTCGCGCATACGCCCGGCTATGTCGAGCAGGTGCTCGGATGCCGGGTCGAGCCTACGCTGGAACGGCGCATCGGCTTCAAGATGACCGAGCCGGTGGCCCGGCGCTCGCGTTGCGCCGTGGCGGGAACCCTGCTCGCCGCGCGCCTCGCCCTCGAGACCGGCGCGGCGGCCAATACCGCCGGGGGCAGTCATCACGCCATGCCGGACGGCGGGGCGGGTTTCTGTGTGTTCAACGATGTCGGCGTCGCGGCCAAGCTGATGCTGACCGAGGGGGTGATTTCACGCGCACTGGTCATCGATCTCGATGTTCATCAGGGTGACGGGACGGCCCGGATATTCGAGACCGACCGGCGTGTCTTCACGCTTTCCGTCCATTGCGAAACCAACTGGCCGCGCCGCAAGGCGATCTCGGACCTGGACCTGGGACTGGATGCCGGGGTGGACGACGACGCCTATCTGGCAGCCGCGCGCGCCGCGATTGAAGACGCCCTGGAAGCCAGCCGCCCCGATATCGTCTTCTACAATGCCGGGGTCGACGTGCACCGCGAGGACCGTCTCGGCCTGCTCGATATCACCGATGAGGGACTGGCCCGCCGCGAACGCATGGTCTGCGACGCGGTGATGCGCCGGGGTCTGCCCATCGTCGGCGTGCTGGGCGGGGGATATACGCACGATCTCGACGCGCTGGCGCGCCGTCATACGATGATGCACGCCGCGCTCGCAGAAGGCCTGCGCCGGTTCGCATGAAAAAACCCGCGACCGGTTTTCACCGGCCGCGGGGCAGGGGTTCAAATTCGGCGCGCGAGGGGGTTAGGGAGCCGAACCAGAGACCAGACGCTATGCCGGGACGGATTACGCCAGCGTGGCGGAGGGATGTCTTGTTGGTAAGGTAGGCGCCGGTGTTTGGCTCAACCCGCACACCGCCTGGAGCAATATTTCACGGCGTCCCAGTCGCGCGCCCATTTCTTGCGCCAGCTGAATGGACGCTGGCAGGTCGGGCAGGTTTTCTGAGGCAGGTCCTGCCTGGCGGTGCCGGCGTCATTGACGTGTTTACGGCTCATCTGCCGTCGACCAGCCGCCGGGTCAGCGATTGCAGCGCCGGACGGACCAGGAGGAAGACACGGTAGAGACCTTCTCCGATCCAGACGAAGGGCGGCACGGTCGCGACATGGCCAAGCCAGCGCCAGCCGGGAGTGTCCTTCCAGAGTTCCGCGAATGCGGCGGCGCCCGAGACCAGACGGCCATCGCCCCGGCGCACATGAAACCGCTTCATCAAGGTGTCGCGAGATAGCGCCATGTCTTCGGGAACGCGCTGGGAAATGTCGCAAAACCGAGAAGATGCGCCCTGGCGCTTGTAGAGCCCGATTTCGGCGCGGCAGAGCGGACAGCTGCCATCGTAGAAGACCGTGGACTGCGGCCCTTGCGGAGCGGGGCTGTCATCAGCGGGGTTCGGCTTAGTCGTTTTTTCGTTTTCCGGTGCCATATGGTGAAAACTAGTCTGTTCCGGTGCCGGGAAAAGCGAAAAAGAGGTCTGTACGAGTGACGCGTCCGAATGCCGCGATTATCGGTGCCGGCCTGGCCGGAGCGGCCTGCGCGCGCCAGCTGACGGCCGCCGGGTACGAGGTCGTCCTGTTCGACAAGGGGCGCGGTCCGGGTGGGCGTCTGTCAACGCGCCGGGCCGACACGCCGCTTGGAGAGATCGCGTTCGACCATGGCGCGCAATTCCTCACCGCGCGGTCGGACAGTTTCCGCGCCTTTCTCGCTCAAGCCTGCAAAGACGGATTTGCTGCCGAGTGGGCCGGCCGGGTCGTGTCGATCGACCGCGGCGGCAACAGCGTGCCGCTCAAGGCTGATACCCGCTATGTCGGCACGCCGGGAATGAATGCCATCGTGAAGGCTGCGCTTCATGAGCTGGATGCTCGGTTCGCGCACCGCGTGACACGCCTGTCCGGCAAGCCGGGCGCCTGGACGCTGCGTTTCGAAGACGGATCGAAAGCCGGACCGTTCGACCGGATCGCCATCACCATTCCGCCCGAACAGCTGATCGACCTGCTGGCGCGCAGCGATGGCGATTTTCCGGAGATGATCCTGGAAGCGCGCGACGCCAGAATCGCGCCTTGCCAGGCGGTGATGGCGGCTTTCGATGCGCCATTCGATCCGGGCTTTGCCGGCGCAAAGTTGCTGGGCGGGGGTGTGCGCTGGATCGCGCGGATGAATTCGCGCCCCGGCTATAGCGGGCCGGAGGCCTATGTGCTGCATGCCTCGCCGGACTGGTCGCGCGTTCATCTGGATGCGGAGCCTGAAGACGTCATCCGCACGCTGTGCGAGGAGATGTTCGTGCGGTTCGGCCTGCCCAGACCGGCCTGGGCCACCGCGCATCGCTGGCTCTATGCGCTGAGCGAAGAAGCGCCCGGCACCCCGGCCGCGATCGACGAGACCGGAACGGTGGGCTGTGGGGGAGACTGGCGGCTCGGGCCGCGGGCGGAATTTGCCTGGACGAGCGGCGAGGCGCTCGCACAAAGGCTCGCAGGCAAACTCTAGGCTTCTTGCGGCGCCGGCTTGATCAGAAAATGGCCGCGAAGCCCGGCCACGTGAGCGCCGCGGCGCTCCTGCCAGGCTTCCACGCTGACATTGGCCACGCGTGAGCCCTGGCGGGTGATCGAGGCCCTGGCGTACACGTCGGCCGGCTTGCCCGGGCGCAGATAATCCACAGACACATCGATGGGCTTGGGTAGCGCCAGCAACGGAGTTGCCGCCAGGAGGGCCGCCGAGGCGGTGATTTCCATGAAAGCCCCGATCGCCCCGCCATGCAGGGCGGGAATGAGCGGGTTGCCGATCAGCGCCTCCGCGTAGGGCAGGGTGGCAGTGAGCTCGTCGCCGTGATTGTCGAAACGCACGCCCAGTTTCTGCACATAGGGCGCGGACAGGAGAAGCTCGAGACGCTCGATCATGTCTTCACCTGCGAGATCGGAGACGCGCCGGCCTTCAACTCGGCCCGGGCGCGCTTGGCCGCAGCCTCGCCCGCCTTGGTGACCATGAAGGCGGCGGTGGCCCGTGCGACCGGATCGTCACGGTCTCCGTCATGCGCGATGGCGGAGACGAAGGCGAAAAGGCCCGACACCTTCACGCACTCGGCTTCGGCCAGAACATCTTCGCCCGGGCGGGCCGGACGCATGTAGTCCAGGCGCAGGTCCAGTGTCGCATTCGCCTTCTTGCCGCCCATCGCGGCAAAGGCCGCCATGCCGCACGCATGATCGAGCAGGGCCGTCACAACGCCGCCATGGAGCACGCGGGTTTCCGGATCGCCGATCAGATCTTCGCGATAAGGGGCGCGGATCGACGCGCCATTCGGCGTGATAGTTTCAAGCTGGAAGCCCAGCGCTGCGGCATGCGGACTGCCGTCGACCAGAAACGGGCGCAGAGAATCGAGATGGGCCTGAATATCCTCGCTCATGTCCGGTGGTGTAACGCGGAAGGCGAAACAGAGCTAGGCCGCGTGACGGCGGTACACGATGGCTTCCAGGCCGTTGACGAGCTCGGCCCGGATTTGGGCGTCAGCGCCGCGCAAATCGTCCAGGCGCGCGAGTGTGGACCGGTGCAGATCGACGATCTCGCGGGCTTGCGGGGTCAGCGTGCTCACCGATTCCAGAAACTGGCGCAGAGAGCGGCCCACGCGCGCACCGATCGGGTCGCCGCGGCGCATGGACTGGAACGCCATGTCGTCGGCCTGGTTGAGAGCGGCCTGGACGCTGTCCACCAGACCGGCGCCCACATCAAGCCCGCGCTTGAAACCGATGGACTCGTCGGGCTGCGGGGGGCAGCGGCGGCGACGGTCGGGGCCGGTAAAGCGCGACGTGGCGATGAAGCGGGGGCGGTGCGTCGTAATCTGATCGAGACGCGTGCGGATCGTGCCGGCAGAGAAGGGGCGAAGCAGCAGGCCATCGGCGCCGGCATTGCGGGCGTCCTCAATGTCGATGACGGGCCGGCGTTCGGTTAGCAGCACCGCTTCGGCACGCCGGGCCGGGCTTTCGATCGCCCGCATACGGCGAACGACGCGCAACGCGTCGGTTTCGGAATCCGGCGACCAGCCGACGATGAGGATGGAGTCGGGTGTATCGGCAACGATCTGGTGCGCGTCGACTGGGCAGGCGGTTGGAGTGATCGTCTCGGCACCGATGAAGCGCAGGATTTCCACCGTCAGGCGCCGCAGAAATCCTGTCGGCTCATAAACGACCAGCGTGCGCTTGTCCCAACTCGGTTTGGGCTTGACGCTGTCATCGACGATTTCGAAATTATCCATTACCGCCCCCGGCACTCTTGCAAGGCGGTGTGGATAACTCGAAGCGGCTGCGAATGCGCGCGCTTTCTGGTGGTGTGGTAAACCCTGCGTTTACAAGGTTGGACGCGAAATCACGGGCCTTAACGGTTCGAAACGGCCCGGATAACGCGCCAGACAATCCAGATCGGGATGACCAGGACCGCGCCGAGGAAGAAATACTGGACGGCCCACCCCAGTGAATCGGCGATGATCACGAAGAAGCTGCGCCAGGCCTCACCGACCGCGCCGAAGAAATCCACCCAGAGCGTGGCCGGGTCGACATTGAAAACCGCGAGGACAAGGCCGGCCAGCACGCACAGGAAAAAGATCGCGATCAGGTCGGATGGCCGGATCGAGAGCAGGCGGCTCAGGAAGGTCTTGCGCGGGGCCGCGTCTTCGGAGCGTGTGGGGCTATCGTTACTCATGGGCGTCTTGTCTCCGGCAAATGCGGCGGGGTGATGGCGCCCCGCCGCGTTCGCGTGACAGGCCGGCTATCCGGCCTTCTTCTGAATTTCCACCTGGTGAGGATAGGGGATTTCGATCCCGTTTTCATCAAATGCGATCTTGATCGCCTTGAGCATGTGGAAATGCACCGGCCACAGATCGCCGGAATTGACCCAGGCGCGCACCGTAATGTCCACCGAGGAGCCGCCGTGGGCGCTGACCTCGCAGAAGAGCGGGGGATCCTGGAGAACCCGGTCATCGGCCTCGAAGACCTCCCGGATCACGCGCTGCGCCTTGTCGATATCGTCGTCGTAGGAGACGGAGAAGACAAAATCGGCCCGGCGGGTGGGGTAGGCGGAATAATTGGTGATGACATCGCCCCAGGCCTGACCGTTGGGCACGATGATCTGCTTGTTGTCGACCGTGTTCAGCTCGGTGAAAAACAGGGTGATGTCCTTCACGCTGCCGGTGGCGTCTGCGATCTCCACGAAGTCGCCGATGCGGTAGGGACGAAACAGGATCACCATCACGCCGGCCGCGAAATTGGACAGCGTGCCCTGAAGGGCGAGACCGATCGCCAGGGCCAGCGCACCGAGTGCGGCAACGATCGACGTCGTCTCAACGCCGAACCGGTTGAGCACGGCGATCAATACGATCGCCAGGATGGCGTAATAGGCGGTGGACGAGAAGAAGCCGGCCAGCGTGGCGTCGATGCGCTCGCTTCGAAGCGACGCGTTGCGAATCTTGCGCTTTACCAGTCCGGCGATCACGAAGCCGACCACCAGAATGAGTGCGGCCAGAAGCACGTTGAGGGCCGCCGTCGCGCCGACCCGGACGACGTATTCGAGGATCTGGCCCGGCTGGAAGCCTTCCATATTCGTAGGTGACATAGTCGTTCTATCTCCTGCTCGATCAATGGCTCGGTCGGGAGATAGCATCATGAGTGCGTCGGGGCGAACCGGGCGGCCAGAAGCTCCTCAAGCGTTTCGAGACGATCGGCCTCTCCGGCCGGCTTGTCCCACCGGATGCGGTGGATGCGCGGAAAGCGCATGGCGATGCCGGATTTGTGGCGCGCCGATTTCTGAAGGCCTTCGAACGCGATCTCGAGAACCAGGCCTGTCTCCGGGCCGGCCTCGACCGACCGCACCGGTCCGAACCGCTCGATCGTGTTGTCGCGCACGAACTTGTCGAGCTGCTTCAGCTCCGCATCGGTAAAGCCGAAATACGCCTTGCCGACCGGGACAAGGCCGGGGCCGTCCTCACCCTCGCGCCAGACGCCGAACGTGTAGTCGGAGTAGAAGCTGGAGCGCTTTCCGTGACCGCGCTGGGCATACATCATCACAGCATCGACCAGGAACGGGTCCCGTTTCCACTTGAACCACGGCCCCTTGGGGCGGCCCGGCACGTACTCGCTGTCCAGCCGCTTGAGCATCACACCTTCCGCGACTGCGTCGGGGGGATCGGAGCGCAGCGCGTCGAGTGCGTCCCAGCTGGAGACCGGAACAAGTTCGGAAATGTCGAAGCGATCAGAGGGGATGGTCTGGACGAAGCGTTCCAGACGGGCGCGGCGCTCGCGGAGCGGAAGGCGGCGAAGATCTTCCGTCCCGTCGATTAGCAAATCATAGGCCCGGATGAAAGCGGGGTAGCGCTCCATCATCCTGGCCGAGACGGTCTTGCGGTTGAGGCGCTGCTGGAGGTCGGAAAAGGGCGCGAGCCCGCCCGACCCGTCCCGGACGAGGAGCTCGCCGTCGATGGCGCCGTCAAATTCGAGGGCGGCCAGGATATCGGGAAAGGCGTGCGAGATGTCGTCGCCGGTCCTTGTGTAGAGCCGGCGAACGCCCTCCTCGGCGACCGCCTGAATGCGGATGCCGTCCCATTTCCATTCCGCGGCGTAGTCTTCCGGGTCGTAGCTGCCGAGGACATCGAGAGTCGCCGCCGTGGCCAGCATCACCGGGCGGAAGGGCGCCTTCGCCGCGCTGACCGGCTTGTCTGCCCGACCGTCAAGCCAGGCGAAAAGGGTCTCGTAAGGCGGCTCGAGCCCGTGCCAGAGTTCCTCGATCTCGGTAATGTCCCTGCCGCCATACTGGGCCAGCGCAGCCTTGGCCAGCCGGGCCGAAACACCGATGCGCAGGCCGCCGGTCACCAGCTTGAGCAGTGCCCAGCGCCCGGTGGCGTCCAGCGCGTCGAGCCAGTCCTGAACCAGCTCGGGGGCCTCGGCCCGGCTCGCGGCCGTCAGCGCCTCGACGACCTCCGTCAGCTCCGGTGTCCGGTTCGCTCCGTGGCGGGCAGGCCACAACAGGGCCGTGGTTTCAGCGAGATCGCCGACATAATCGTAGGACAGCTCGAACAGGACCGGATCGCAGCGCCGGGACACCAGTTCGCGGATCATGGCGGGCTTGGCTCTCTTGAATTCCAGATCGCGCGTGATCGCCGCAAGGGCAAAACCCCTGTCCGGATCGGGGGTTACAGAGAAATACTCCGTCAGAAGACGAATCTTGGCGTTTCGCGCGGGGCTTAAAGACAGCCGGTCAAGAAGTCGGGCAAAGCGTTGCATTCCTTGCGATATAGGGAGTGTTCGCGCCGGTTTCCCGCACCGCTCTGCCTGAAAGGCATTGGCGATAAGGCTTTTGGTTTCGCGCCACCCGGTTTAATCGTGGGTGAGTGATAATCATTCGCCACGGGAGGGGAACCATGGCCAACGAGAACACGGCTGAGACCGTCGAGCACCAGAAGGGCATTCTGGGACTCATCGAACGGGCGGGGAACCGGCTTCCGGACCCGGTCTTCATCTTTCTCTACCTCATCATCGTCATGGCCGTGGTCTCCCAGGTTACGGCCTGGCTCGGCCTTGCGGTTGACCATCCCACGCGTGTGGCGCCGGATGGCGGACCCGCGCAAGTCGAGGCGATCAGCGTGTTCAGCGCCGCGGCGCTGCAGCACCTGCTGGTCGAGATGCCTGAAATCTTCACCGGCTTCCACCCGCTCGGCTATGTGCTGGTGGTGATGCTGGGCGCAGGCGTGGCCGAACGCGCCGGACTGTTCGGGACCGCGATGCGCGCGAGCGTGCGCAATGCGCCGGCTCTCTTGCTGACACCCGCCGTGGCCTTGATCGCGATGATCGGCAACCTGGCCGCCGACGCGGCCTATGTGGTGCTGATCCCGCTGGCCGGGGTGATCTTCGCGGCTGCGGGCCGTCACCCGATTGCCGGCATTACCGCGGCGTTCGCCGGGGTGTCGGGCGGCTTTTCCGCCAACCTCTTCCCGGGCCAGCTCGACGCATTGCTCTTCGGGATTACGGAAGAGGCCGTGATCCAGCTCGCTCCCGACTGGACGATGAATATCGCCGGGAACTGGTATTTCATCATGGCGATGACGTTCGTCTTCCTGCCCGTCATCTGGTTCGTCACCGACCGCATCATCGAGCCGCGTCTGGGCCGGTGGACGGGCGGGGCGACCCCTGGCGACGTTGACGACGCCGATGACGATCCCAGCGCGCCGCTGACCGATCGACAGAAGGCCGGACTGCGCAACGCGCTGGTGGCGATCATCGCGGTCGTGGCGCTGTGGCTGGTGCTGACCATCGACTTCGTGGCGCTGGTCACGGGCGGAGCCGCGTCGATGTATGGCGGGGATGTGCCTCTGCTCAACGAAGACCCCACGCTCTCCCTGACCCAGCAGCTCGTGCCCTTCTTCTCTTCGCTGGTGGCCGGATTCATGATCCTGTTCATCCTGGCGGGCTGGGCCTACGGCGCGACAGCCGGGACGATCAAGAACCACCGCGATGTCGTGGAAATGATGGCCGGCGCCATGAAGGACATGGGCTATTATCTCGTGCTGGCGTTCTTCGCAGCGTATTTCGTCGAGATGTTCAACCTGTCCCAGCTCGGCCTGATATCGGCGGTGAACGGCGCGGATGCCATTCGCGACTCCGGCCTGCCGCTGCCGCTCGTGCTGGGCCTGCTCGTGCTGTTTACCGGGGTGCTGAACCTGTTCGTGGGGTCAGCCAGCGCCAAGTGGGCGCTGCTCGCGCCGGTGCTGGTGCCGATGCTGATGCTGCTGAGCGTCAGCCCGGAAATGGCGACGGCCGCCTATCGCGTCGGCGACGGGGCCACCAACATCATCACGCCGCTGATGGTCTACTTCCCGCTGGTCCTCGTGTTTGCGCGCCGCTGGGTGCCATCGTTCGGCCTGGGCTCGCTGACGGCATCCATGGTGCCCTATTCGATGTGGCTGCTGATCTCGGGCATCCTGATGACGATTATCTGGGTGTATCTGGGCCTGCCGCTCGGCCCCGGGGCCAGCGTCGCCTACGAGCTGCCACAGGGCATGTAGCCTCGAGGCTCGCCTTCAATCTCGAACCGGAACGCCCCGCCAGTGCGGGGCGTTTCCGTGTCGCGCGATGAGAAGGAGATACCCATGCCCGCAAAATCTGCTGCCCAACAGAAAGCTGCCGGTGCCGCACTCTCGGCCAAGCGCGGCGAGACGGAGCCCGACGAGCTCAAGGGCGCCGCAAAATCGATGTATGACAGCATGTCGGAAGACGAGCTTGAGGACATGGCCGACGCGTCCCGCAAGGGCAAGGACGAGCACAATTCGAAAGATTGAAGACTCGGCCCAGCCATCTGTCATTAAAAAAGCCCGGCACGCGCGTGCCGGGCTTTTTGTCTGAAGACGCAGGAAATCTGTCTAGATGCTGGTCAGCCAGGACGGCTTGACATAATCGAGCCCGAGATCGTCGGCGACCGGCTTGTAGGCGACCTTGCCGGCATCGACGTTCAGACCGTGGGCGAGCAGCGGATCATCGTTGAGCGCCTTGCGGGTGCCCTTGTCGGCCAGCGCGCGCATGAAGGGCAGCGTCGCGTTGGTCAGCGCCAGGGTCGAGGTGCGCGCCACGGCACCGGGCATGTTCGCCACGCAGTAGTGAACTACCCCGTCCACGATGTAGGTCGGGTCGTCGTGAGTGGTGGCCCTGGAGGTCTCGAAACAGCCGCCTTGGTCGATCGCGATATCGACAAGCACCGAGCCCTCTTTCATGGTCTTGACCATGTCGTGCGTCACCAGCTTGGGTGCGGCGGCGCCGGGCACCAGCACCGCGCCGATCACGACATCGGCTTCCTTCACAGCGTCGTCCAGAGCCGCTTTTGTCGAGAAACGCGTGCTGATGGTGCCACGGAAGAGGGAATCGAGCTCGGCCATCTTCGAGATGGAGCGATCGAACACCGTCACATCCGCGCGCATGCCGACGGCCATCTCCGCCGCGTGGCTGCCGGAAACGCCGCCGCCGAGGATCATGACCTTCGCCGGGCCCACACCCGGCACGCCGCCCAGCAGCATGCCGCGTCCGCCATTGGACTTCTGCAACGCAGCGGCCGCCACCTGGACCGACATCCGGCCCGCGACTTCCGACATCGGACGCAGAAGGGGCAGGCGGCCTTCACGATCTTCGACCGTCTCGTAGGCGATCGCCGTGCAGCCGGACTCCATCAGACCCTGTGTCTGGCGGGGGTCGGGAGCCAGGTGCAGATAGGTGAACAGGGTGTGGTGCTCTTTCAGTCGCGGATACTCGACGGGCTGAGGCTCCTTCACCTTGACGATGAGTTCTCCCTTTTCAAACACCGCATCGGCGTCGGGAAGAATGGTCGCGCCGACCCGCTCGTAATCGTCGTCGTAGAAGCCGACACCGTCGCCTGCGGTGGACTGGACGAAGACCTCATGGCCTGCCGAGATGAGCTCTGCAGCGCCGTTCGGCGTCAGGCCGACACGGTATTCGTGAACCTTGATTTCCTTGGGGACCCCGATGCGCATGGCACGCTCCTGTGGCTGTAACGGGCCATCTCGGGCACCGTCTGAAAAATCGGCGAGACCGTATTTCGGACAAAGAAACTTCGCAAGAGGCTTCAAAAATACGCAAAATTGCACGATTTAGTGCTAAATAATCGAAGAAAATTCTGTTTACGTCCGGCTTTTTGATCCATGTTGGCGCAGTCTTCGAAAACGGGCTTGCCGGGAGGTCGTGCCATGCGCCTTGATACTGTCGATCACGCCATTCTTGGCGTTCTCCAGGAGGAAGGCCGCTTGTCGAATGCGGACCTGGCCGAGCGTGTCGGGCTGTCGGCGTCAGCCTGCCACCGCCGGGTACGTATGCTGGAATCCAGCGGCGTGATTTCGAACTACGTCGCTTTGCTCGAGCCGGAAGCGGTCGGCCGGCGGCTGATGGTCGTGGCCTTCGTGACCCTGGAGAACCAGAGGCGCGAGACCATGGAGTCGTTCGAGGCTGCAGTGGCCGACATAAAAGAGGTGATGGAGTGTTCGCTGATGGCCGGGGCGGAGGATTATATCCTGCGCATCATGGTGCGGGACGCGCGAGACTATGAGCGCGTGCATCGCGAACGCCTGTCCGGCTTGCCCGGTGTCGCACGCCTGGTGTCCAACATGGTGTTGCGCCGGGTGTTCGCGCGGACGGCGTTGCCACTGGGATAAAGGCACAGCGCCGCACGCTGCCAACACGGGTTGGTTTGGTCCGGTTAACAGGTAAAAATACCGTCGGCTTTTTCAGACAGGGATACGAGGACGCCGAACGCATGACGCCTGAGCCTTCGCTATCGGAGCTGCCCGACGGGATTTCCCAGTCGGTGCTCGGCCAGCTCCCTGTCTCTCTCGTGGTGACAGACCCACGACAAGATGACAACCCGATCATTTACGTCAATGGCGCCTTCGAGCGGACCACCGGCTATGCACCCGAAGATGTGATCGGTGAGAATTGCCGCTTTCTGCAGGGCGAAAACACCGACCCTGACGACGTGCATTGCCTGCGCGACGCGATCGTACGCAAACAGGAAGCCGCGGTCGATATCGTCAACTACCGCAAGAATGGCGAGGCCTTTCTGAACCGGCTGATCATCACGCCGGTCTTCGACCGGGACGGTGAGCTGATCTATTTCATCGGCTTCCAGTACGAACACCGCGATCAGAAAACCTACATGGATCGCGCGCGCGAACTGGATTCGCGGCTGCGCGAAATCCAGCACCGGGTGAAGAACCATTTGTCGATGATCGTCTCGTTGATCCGCATTCAGGCAAGCCGTCTTGAACCGCAGGCCGCCGCAGCGATGCTCGCCCAGCGGGTCGAGACGATCGGGCTGCTCTATGAGCAGGTCGACGCGGCGCGCAAGTCCGAGGCCCAGACCATCGATCTGCAAGTCTATCTCGAGCAGGTCTGCAAAGCGCTCAGCGGGCTGTCCAACGAGGTCGATGTCGAACTCGATGTCACCGGCACCGATGTCGTCTATCCGGTTGAGGATGCCGCGCGGCTGGGCCAGGTCGTCTCCGAGGTGCTGACCAATGCCCTGCAGCACGCCTTTGCCGGCATCGATGGCAGGGACAAGAAGGTTTCGGTTGAACTCGTTACGTCGAAGGATCAGCTTGAACTCGTCGTCAGCGACAATGGCAAGGGGCTTGGCGAGGCCGAGTGGCCGAACGGAAGCGGCCTGGGCGGCCATATCGTGAAAGACCTGGTCGCTCGCCTTGATGGCGAAATGACGATAGACAGCGGCGACTGGGGCACGGTGATCAAGCTCCGCTTTCCCTATTCCAGCTAGACAGGGCGCCTACCGCCATGACCGATGACCGCTATGCCGGGCTGGATCAGCTCGGATCGAAGACCGACGCCCCGACGCGGCCCGAAGATGCGAGGCTGGAGCGCGTGGAGAACCCGGCGTCGGAAACCGACTACCTTGTCCGCTTCGCGGCCCCTGAATTTACCTCGCTCTGCCCGGTGACTGGCCAGCCCGACTTTGCCCACCTTGTGATCGACTACGCTCCGGACCAATGGATCGTCGAATCCAAGTCGCTGAAGCTTTTCCTCCAGAGTTTCCGCAATCACGGTGCCTTCCACGAGGCGTGCACGCTGATGATCGGCCAGCGCATCGTGGACGAGTGTGCGCCCAAATGGCTGCGCATCGGAGGATACTGGTACCCGCGCGGCGGAATCCCCATCGACGTCTTTGCTCAGTGGGGCGAGGCCCCGCAGGGACTCTGGGTGCCCGATCAGGGGGTTGCGCCCTATCGGGGCCGCGGGTGAACGACGCGTTCACCTCGTTGTCGCAGGCGTGAACGCGTCACTCTGACCGCATTCATGATCGGTGAGTCAGTTTGGAGATGTTCCGGCGCACAGGCGCGGGACAGGTTTCAAACGGAGGCACGATCTAACATGCTGAAACTTCTTCTCACCACCGGCCTGGTTGCTGTCGGGCTCGCCGGTGCGTCCAGCGCCGCCGAGGCGCAGGCCCGCAATCAAGTGCGGATCGATCAATCGGGCTATTCCAATGAAATCGCTGCGCGCATGGACGGGCACCGTCAGCGCCTGTCGATCTCCCAGCGCGGCGGATCCCACTATGTGCGGACCTATCAGGACGGTTCACGCAATGCGGTTGGCGTCGCTCAATCCGGCCGGGCGAACACCGCCTTCGCCGATCAGAACGGACGTCGCAATGAAGTGGTGATCGGTCAGGAAGGGCGGAATAACTGGGCCGACAGCGCCCAGCGCGGAACCAACAATATCGTTGGTGTCGCCCAGATCGGCGACGATCACACGGCCCGTACCACGCAGAGCGGATCGAACAACGCGCTCGGCGTCATCCAGGTTGGCGAAGGCCAGTATTCCGACGTGCGCCAGAGCGGCAGCGGGAATGTGACCCTGGTCCTCCAGGGCGGTCACTGATCCTGAGAGGCTGTCCCGGTCCGGCCGGGGCAGCCTGCCCGCCCTGCCATCAATTCAAGGAGATTCCCATGAACCCGATCAAGCTCGCATCCCTTGCTGCGTTGGTGCTGACCACCGCTTCAGCGCAGGCCAGCACGCCCCGGCTTCAGGCGCCAGACAGCCCCGGCGCCGGGTCGCCCTGCTGGCTGCAGGCGGAAACGACCGGACAGATGATGTCGCTGAGCGCGCACACCGCGCCGGGCGTCGCCGGTTACTGGACGCTCGCAGTCGAGCACCGCGACGGAGAAAGCCTCTCCGCCGAACAGTCAGGCTATGTCGACGGTTCTGGCGTGCGGGCGCGTCAGCTCTCCCGCGTACAATGGTCCCGCGGACCGGCCCGTCTGCCGGCACGAGACCACTCCGCGCGTATCGGCTTCGAGCCTTCGGGCGCCATCGCGGTCTCGTCGGGATTCGTCGAGACAGGCGGACGCGCACTGCCCGTCGATGCCGATCTCGAGCTGCGCGACGCGTCAGGACGGCTGCTGTGCCGGACGTCGCGCGTCTGGGTCCGGACCAGTCACTAGGATGACCAGCGTTCGATCCGGGGCGGCTGGCGCGGACGCTCGGCCGGATCTTCGGTGGCCGTACCAATATACATGAAGCCGGCCACGCGCTCATGCGGGCCGAGCTTCATGGCCTTGGCCACCGTCTCGTCATAGGCATACCATTCCGACAGCCATTGAGCGGCAAACCCCATCGCGCTGGCGCTGACGAGGATGTTGAAACAGACGGCGCCCGCGGAGAGAATCTGCTCCCATTCGGGTATCTTGTGATCGGGCGTTACCGAGGAGATGACCGCGACGACCAGCGGAGCCCTCAGAAATCGCTGCCGCTCGAACGTATAGCGATCCTCGGGCCCGCCCGGCTCGATCTCTCGCAGGCGCGCTTCCAGGATTTCGCCGAAACGCTCGCGCGCATCGCCTTCGAAGACCATGAAACGCCAGGGAAAAAGCTTGCCGTGATCGGGTGTGCGAGCCGCGAGCCGCAGCAGGGTGTTCAGCTGCTGCGGATCCGGTCCGGGACCGCCCATCAGCTTGGCAACCGTCGAGCGGCGCCGCGCGAGCAGGTCGAGCGTCTGGCGATTGGGATGGGCCGGCGCGACGGTTTGCGGGGCCTCGGGAAAATCGGGCGTATAGGTCTCGGACATAGCCGACTCCATTTATGGAATGCCGTTCAATTTTGACGGTCTGGGCTTTGCCCCGCTATATCAGAAGACCGCCTGCGAGGGACAAGTGCAAAGCACCCGCGCGTCTCGTCCTGTCCAGGTTACCCGCGATCGAGAGCTTCATGAGCGCAGATACGACCGATCTTGATTCCGACCTCAGCCCGGCGGCTCGGCGCCGCCTGAAGGTGCGCGATTCCATCATCGCCGCCGCAGAGGAAATCTTTGCCGAAGAAGGCGAGGCCGGCCTTTCCATGCGCCGGATCGCCGAGCGCATCGATTACTCTCCGGCAGCGCTCTACAAGTATTTCGAGTCCAAGGACGCGTTGTGCGACGAGATTCGCGAGCAATTCTTCGAGCGGCTGCTGGGACGTCTGCGCGCCGTGACCGAGACGATCTCGGAAGGGCCCAGACTGTCTGAAGACTGCCTTCGGGCCTACGTCCAGACCGGTCTCGAACAGCCCAGTCACTACCGGCTCGCCTTTTCCGGCATCATTCGGCACGAACAGCTGCGCGCGGACAGTTTCGCGTTTGCTGCTGCCACCCATCTCGAGGACCGCATTCGCGAGAGCATGGATGCCGGCTGGTTCGAGTCCGGCGACAGCGCGCTTGCGGCATCGTCCGTCTGGGCCTTGTCCCACGGCATCACGATGCTGGCGGTCACCATTCCCGAATACCCCCAGTCCAAGCCCGGTTCGGGGCATTTGACACTCGACGATGTGATCGCTTTCGAAGCAAAGATATTGCTGAAGGGCCTGGCCACCGAAAAGCTGCGCCAGCGTCTCGCAGAAAAACAAGAAAAGTAAACGCTGTTCACTTTTCAAACGTCGTATAGCGAGATACAACCCTTTCGTGATGGAAGAAGGGTTGCCCCATGCGCGGTAGACGGTTCGGCCTGTCCAATTTCGCCTTAAGCGTTCTCGCTGCAGCGCTTTTCCTCGTCGCGCTGGTCGTGGCCGTGACGTCATTGCGCAGCTTCGGCGCCGACGCGGACGGCGGAGGGGGGGGACAACCCGCCGCTTCCCGTTCCCACCCTGACGGTGTCTTATACCACCGAAACGGCAATCCAGACACGCTTTTCCGGCTTGGTCACCGCGCGGCGCGAAAGCGCGCTCGGTTTCGATATGCCGGGCAGGATCGCCGAAATCGGCGTCGATGTGGGCGACCGGGTTGCGCCCGGCGACATCCTGGCGCGGCTCGACACGCGTGCGCTCGAGGCGAACCTGGCCGCGGCACGCGCCGATGCACGGGCCGCGCGGGCCAGCGCCGATCTGGCCCAGACCACCTATCAACGCCAGCAGACTCTCGTGGACCAGGGCCATGTCTCCCGGCAGCGGCTCGATGAAGCCCAGTCGAGCGCGCAGGCGGCGCGCGCGCAGGCAGATGCGGCGGACGCGGCGGCCGAGGTACTGGAAGTCCAGATCGATCTGGCCCGGCTTGACGCGCCCTATGCCGGCGTCATCACTTCGCGTGCCTTCGACGAGGGCGCGGTCGCGCCGGCCGGACAGCCTGTGCTGACTCTGGTGGAAGAAGAGGGACGGGAGCTGCGTATCGGCCTGCCGGCCGGTGAAGCGGCGAGGCTTGAGACCGGGACGCTGTATCCGGTGCTGGCAGACGGCACGCAATATCAGGCGCGCGTGATTGCCGTGACGGGCATTATTGACCGGCAAAGCCGGTCGGTCACGGCGGTGTTGCGCTTTGAAGAAGGCGCACCGGCCTCCGGCGCCGTGGCGCGTCTGGTGCTCGAAACCGGGCTGGATGAGCGCGGCTTCTGGGCGCCCGTGACGGCGCTCGCAGAGGGGCGCCGGGGCCTCTGGTCGGTTTATGTTCTGAGCGGTGACGGGCCTTACACGCTGGAACCGCGGCCGGTTGAGATCCTGCATACAGAGGAGGATCGGGTCTATCTTCGCGGTGCGGTGGAGGAGGGCGCGCTTGTGCTGTCCGCCGGCCTGCAGCGCGTGACACCGGGTCAGGGCGTGGTGCCTGCCGGGCAGGGCACCTAGAGATGGCGACGCTCTTCTACCGCTTCCCGCGCCTGACCGGCCTGATGCTCTTCCTGATCGTGGCGGCAGGCATGGCATCGCTGGCGACCATGGGCCGCCAGGAAGACCCCACGCTGGTCGAGCGCTTCGGACGGGTCGTGACGGTCTACCCGGGTGCCGATGCCCGCCGGGTCGAGGCGCTGGTCACCGAACCGATCGAGGAAGCCTTGCTGCAGCTGGAGGAGATCGATGAGATCGACTCCATTTCACGCGCAAATATCTCAATAATTTCAGTCGCCTTGCGCGAGGATCTGAGCGAGGACCGGGTCGAGCAGGCCTGGACGAAAGTGCGCGACCAGGTCGCCTCGGCGGAGCCGGGCCTGCCCGAGACCGTGCAGGCGAGCGAGGTCGTGCGCCAGTATATGGGCGCGGCCACGCTGATCGTCGCTTTGAGCTGGCCGGAGGAGGCTGGCGCCGGATATGGCGCTCTGTCCCGGTTGGCCCGCGACCTTTCCGACCGGCTCCGAAATGTCCAAGGCACTGAAGAAGTAGAGATTTTTGGCGCGCCGCAGGAAGAGGTCCGGGTCATCCTCGATACCGATGCCGCAGCGGCGCTGGGCGTCAGCGCGCGCGATGTCGCCGCCGTGCTGGCCGCGTCCGATGCCAAGGCGCCGGCTGGCCGAATTGAAGGCCAAGGCCTTGATCTAACGGTCGAAGTCCGCGGCAGCTTCGACACGCTGGACCGGGTGCGGGCCGTGCCGCTGCGCGGGGTGTCGGGCGACGGGCTGGTGCGTATCGGCGACATTGCGCGGGTGGAGCGCGGGCTTCAAGACCCTTTAGAAACAGAGGCCTGGATCGATGGGAGCCGCTCGATTCTCGTGGCGGCCTACCTGGAACCCGAGCTTCAGGTCGACAGCTGGGACGTGCGGGCGCAGGCGGCGGTGCAGGCCTTTGCCGACGCGACGCCGGGCCCCGAGGTCGAGATCGTCTTCGCCCAGTCCGACTATGTCACCAAGCGCTTGTTCGGACTGGCACAAAACCTGTTTTTCTCGGCCCTGATCGTGTTCGCGGTGCTGTTTCTGATGATGGGCTGGCGCTCGGCGCTGATCGTGGGATCGGCCTTGCCGCTGACGGTTCTGCTCTGCCTTTTTCTGATTAATACGTACGGAGAACCGCTACACCAAATGTCCGTGACAGGGCTAGTTGTTGCACTTGGGTTGCTAATCGACAACGCCATTGTGGTCGTTGACGACTATCGGCTGTTACGGGCCCGAGGTTATGAGCGACTGCCTGCCGTGGATAAAGCGGCCAAGAGTCTGTTCGGCCCGCTGCTCGCCTCGACGCTCACGACGATCTTCGCATTCGCCCCGATCGCGCTCATGCCGGGGGTGGCCGGCGAGTTCATCTCGATGATCGGCATCTCGGTGATCTTCGCGGTCGCGAGCTCCTTCATTCTGGCATTCACCGTCATTCTCGCGCTGGCCGCCTGGTTCGACGACGGGCGGGCCGGGGAGGCGGGCGCGCCCTTCTGGCGCGATGGTCTTCGTACGCCGATCCTGGCCCGCGGCTACCGCAAGGTGCTCGATGCGGTGACCGCCCAGCCGATGCTGGGCCTGGCGCTCGGCATCCTGCTGCCCATTGCCGGGATCGCGGCCGCCACCACGCTTCCGAGCCAGTTCTTCCCGCAGACCGAGCGCGACATGTTCCAGCTGCGCATGACCCTGCCGCCGGCCAGCTCTCTGGAAGCGACCCGGAACCGCACCGCCGAGGCGACCGCCATGCTGATGGCCGAGGACGGCGTCGAGCAGGTCGGCTGGGTTCTGGGAGAGAGCGCGCCGCGGGTCTATTACAACATGGTGGGCGGGCAATCGGGACGGCCGAACTATGCGGCCGGTTTCGTACGCACGCGCGATGCGGAGACCACGCGCCGCGTGGTCAGCGCTTTTCAGAGCGAGGCACGCGAAGCGTTTCCCGATACGCAATTCCTGGCTTTGCCGTTCGAGCAGGGTCCGCCCACCCCGGCGCCGATAGAGCTGGAACTGGTGGGACCGGAACTGGAAACCCTGAACCGCCTGGCCGACGAGATCCGCGGCGTGCTCTCCAGCGTGCCGGACGTGACCTACACAGAGGCTCAGCTTCTGCCCGGCGAACCGGTGGTGCGCCTGGACGCCGACGAGGCTTCGGCGAGCCTGGCCGGCCTGCGCCTGTCCGATCTGTCGGCCCGGCTCAGTGCCGAGTTCAGCGGGGCGCTCGGCGGCAGCGTCCTGGAAGGCGTGCAGGAATTACCCGTTCGGGTGATCGCACCGGAGGACCGGCGAAATTCGGTGGGCCGGATCGCGCCTGCACCGCTGAGCCTGACACCGGGCAGTGGCCTCGGCTCGACGCCGGTCGGCAGCCTGGGCCCGGTCACGCTGGAACCCCAGATTTCCGCGATCTACCGGGTCGATGGCGAGCGCGCCAACTCGGTGCGCGGATTCCTGCTGCCCTTCACTTTGCCCGCGCCGGTTCTGGCTGAGTTCATGGAGCGGCTGGACGCCGCAGAGATAGACCTGCCGCCGGGCTACCGGCTGATCGTCGGCGGCGAGGCGGAAAGCCAGGGCGAGGCGATGGCGAATCTGATGTCGACCGCCATTCCGCTCCTGATCCTGATGGTCGGCGCGGTGGTGCTCGCCTTCAATTCCTTCCGCTACGCGGGAATCGTCTTTGCGACCGGCGCCTTGTCGGTGGGCCTCGCCATGTTCGGCGTCTGGCTGTTCGGCACGCCGCTCGGCTTCAACGCCATTGTCGGGTCGATGGGCCTGGTCGGGTTGTCGATCAACGGCACGATCGTCGTCCTGTCCGCGCTGAAGGCCAACGAGGCAGCCCGTGCCGGGGACCGGGACGCGATTCGCGAGACCGTGATGGATGCCACCCGTCATATCCTGGCCACGACGCTGACCACCATTGGCGGGTTCGCGCCACTGCTGATCGAGGGCGATGCCTTCTGGCTGCCCTTCGCAGCCGCGGTGGCCGGCGGGGTGGGCGGATCGGCCATACTGGCGCTGATCTTTGCACCGTCCGCCTTTGTGCTGCTGGTGCGATTGTCCGGGGAGGCCCGGTTGCATCGCGAACCGGCACCGGCCTAACTGCGCCGGAACGGCGCGGCAGGCGAAAGGACAACCGGCAATGATCAGGCAACGGCGCGGACCCTGGGGCATCCTCTCCGAACGGACGGCCTACGAGAATCCGTGGATCTCGGTGACCGAATACGACGTGATCCAGCCAGACGGCACGCCGGGCGTCTATGGCGTGATGAGCCCGCGCAACTTCGCGATCGGCGTCCTGCCGATCTTCGAGGACGGCACCACGCTGCTGGTCGGCCAGCACCGGTTCACCCTGGACAGCCATTCATGGGAATTGCCCGAGGGCGGCGGACCGAAGACTGACGATCCGCTGGTCAGCGCACAGCGCGAGCTCGCCGAGGAAACCGGATACCGCGCTGAGCATTGGTCGCTGTTTCTGGAGATGGACCTGTCCAATTCGGTCACTGACGAGCAGGCCTTCGCCTTTCTGGCCTGGGGGCTGAGCGCGGGCGAGACGGCGCTGGAGGCCAGCGAGGCCGATCTCAAGAGCCGGCGTGTTAGCTTTGATGAAGCGCTGCATCTTGCGATGACCGGCGAGATTCGTGATGCCTTTACGGTCGCAATGCTGGCCAAGGCTGACTACATGCGCCGAAGAGAGAGTTTACCCGCACCTGTTTTGCGGGCACTCACATGACCGCCCCGGCGTGAAAAGAGCAGGAGACTGGGTGATGAGCGCGGACGACAGG
The DNA here is from genome assembly GCF_947331485.1 of Marinicauda sp. Alg238-R41. Lineage (NCBI taxonomy): Bacteria > Pseudomonadati > Pseudomonadota > Alphaproteobacteria > Maricaulales > Maricaulaceae > Marinicauda > Marinicauda sp. Alg238-R41. The sequence continues at coordinate 1,545,736 of NZ_CAMZOJ010000001.1, forward strand.
GTCGACAACCTCGCAGAGGATCACGGAATTCGCACGCCCGCGCCGCGCGGCAAGGAAGCGGTCAGGCTCGCCTGGTCGCGGCTTCGCGTCGAAGCGGCCAGTGCCGCAGCCGAAGAGCCGATGCTGGCGAGCTTCGTCAACGCCGCCATCCTGCGCCATGACGGCTTCAAGGACGCGCTGGCGCACCGCATCGCCGCGAAGCTGGAAGATGCCCAGCTGGACTCCCTCGTCATCAACGATGTCGTGCATGAAAGCCTGCGCTCGGACCCGACCATCGCCGAATTCGCCGCCGCCGACATGCTGGCCATTGCCGAGCGCGACCCGGCCTGCCGGTCGCTGCTGCAGCCTTTCCTGTATTTCAAGGGCTTTCACGCCACGCAGAGCCACCGCATCGCCCACTGGCTGTGGGGGCAGGGACGCGAGACGCTCGCCTTCCATCTGCAAAGCCGGATCTCGGAGCGGTTCGGGCTGGACATCCACCCCGCCGCCCGCATCGGCCAGGGCCTGATGATCGACCATGCGACCGGCGTCGTGATCGGTGAAACCGCCGTGATCGGCGACGATGTCTCCATCCTGCACGAGGTCACGCTGGGCGGGACCGGCGCGGCGGGCATCGAGCGTCACCCCAAGATCGGCAATGGCGTCCTGATCGGCGCGGGCGCGAAAATCCTCGGCAATATCACCGTGGGCGACGAGGCGCGTATTGCTGCCGGGTCTGTGGTGCTGAAGCCTGTCCAGGCGCGCTGCACGGTCGCCGGTGTTCCGGCCCGCCCGGTCGGCGGCCCCTGTGTCGAGCCCGCCAAGCGCATGGACCAGACCCTGGACGAGGGGAAGTAGGACTTGGGGTGGTCTAAGCGAGACAGAGCCGAATATCCGCAATAGGCTCTCATGCGGTAAGTTCACAGCGGCGTTAGTGTTGGCATGTCTCGAAGCTATTGGATCGCAGGAGTTGCGTTTGTAGTTTTTATGGGCGCCATCGCAATTTGGGCTTTCACAAGTTCATGGCGATATTACCATGAAAATCGCGCCGCCCAGGAAGGCGCAGCCAACCAATATGCATATTACGCCGACGCCAATGACATATGCAGCGCAATCGAAGCCGATAGCGCGCGCTTGTCCTGCATTGCTGAGCAGATAGAAGCCCGTCACAATCGAGAGCACGCCGAAAGCGATCTTCAGGCCCAGCTCGATATGTCGAGTTGGACTTATGCGATTTTGTGGGTCGGCGTGATTGGGATCATCGTCAGCGTTGGCGGCGTTGCTCTGATCTTTGAAACGCTGCGGGAAACGCGCGCTATGTCGCGCGTCACCAGCGAAACGCTCGACGAAACGCGGCTCGCCAACCGACAAACGCTCCGCGCTTACATATCCCTTCGCTTTTCCGACATCGTCCACCCAACCACGGATAAGCCAGGGCAATTTGTTATTCTTATTGAGAACCACGGCCAAACCCCATGCTTCGTTAAGAGAGTTATTTGCCGCTACCGTGTTTTTGAGGCTGGGGAAGCCGTCAAAATTACCCTCACCGAAGAGAGCAGCCCCGCTACCAAGCAAGGCGTTGTCTTCCCCGGCCAAGTCGAGCGAATAAATATGGCCGCGACGTTTGGCAGAAAATCTGCCTCCATTGTGCAGAACGGCGGTTCGGCGCACGTAGCTGGCATTCTCATCTATCACGACATTTTTGGCATCACCCGTCGCACGATCTTTCACAACATGTGTGATGCTATTGGGCCAGACGGAATGTCTGTAAATTTCGGCCCCTACAAAAAGCACAATCGAGCCAGCTAGGGCTACGAGCAGCTTAATTATCATTCCGCTTCCCGAAGGCCCGTAGCATGCTTGGTTTGCTTGCTACATAAGGCCGGTAGGGCGCGTGCCCCCTCAGTCGGCTTCACCGACAGCTCCCCCGCAAGCAGGGGAGCAAACCGGCGTCTGCGCTTTGGCGATGAACGTCTGTGCTTTGGCGATTATTCTGCGTTCTCTGCGATGTCCTCCCCCGTTTACGGGGGAGGTGTCCCGGAGGGACGGAGGGGGCGGGATCGTCGGGCCATGCCCCCTCAGTCACGGCCTGCGGCCGCGACAGCTCCCCCGCAAGCAGGGGAGCACACCGGCGTCCTGGTTTGGTGATCATCGGCTGACCTCTGCGATGTCCTCCCCCGTTTGCGGGGGAGGTGTCCCCGAGGGACGGAGGGGGCGGGATCGACGGGCGCATGCCGCCTCAGTCACGGCCTGCGGCCGCGACAGCTCCCCGCAAGCAGGGGAGCACACCAGCGTCTGCTCTTCGGCGATGAACGTCTGGGCCTTGGTGATCGGCCTGCGCCCCTTGCGATGTCCTCTACCGTTTTGCCCGGTTGATCGGATGTGCTTGCGCGCTAGTGTGCGCGCCTTATTCTTCCCCAACCCGATCCAGCCAAGAGAGGCGAAATAGCCCCGTGAACGCTCCCGTTTTCAATCGCGACGAAGCCGCCAAGGTCGAAACCTTCCTTCAGGGCAAGCTGAACCCGGAGCTGCGCGTCCAGCTGCGCCAGCGTCCCGACGAATGCGCCGAAATCTACAAGGGCGCCGAGTGTCTGGGCGTGGTGTCGAAGAACGTGGAAGAGGGCGAGACCTCCTACGCCTTCGAGATCATCGTTCTGGACATCGATCTGGCCGATCTCTGATCAAGTCTCGCCGGGGCGGACCGGCACGGTCTGCCCCGCCTTGCCTTTGAGCCGGTCGAGAACGGTGCTGTCGGTGTCGCGCAGCAATCGGGTCGCGGCGGTGTAGCCGGCCTCCACCGCTTCGTCGAAGCGGCGCCATTCCCTCAATTCGATATCGAGTTCGGGCAGGACCAGAAGGTCCACCTCCGAATGCGTCTGCGCGTGTTGCTCCATCACGCCGACCGTCGCCGCGCGCATCAGCAGCGAGGCGATGGGCGGGGGATCGGACAGGCCGTGGCGCATCATCCACCTGAAGAAGCCCGGCGGGTTGATGAAGTCCTGCGGATCCAGGCCGATATTGCGCGTGACGTCGCTGCCGACATTGACGCCGCGGTGAAGCGCGCGCAGCTGGTCTACCGGAAAATTGGAAAAGACGGCGCCGTCGACCAGCACGTTCTCGCCATCGGTGACCGGCGGGAGCAGGCCGGGTACGGAGATAGAGGCGCGCAGCGCATGGCTGAGCCGGCCGGTGCGGTGAAGATGGGTCGATCCGTCTTTCAGATTGGACGAGACACAGAAGAAGGGCCGGACCAGATCTTCGATCAGGGCGTCGCCGAAATGTTCGTCGAGGCGCCGGTCGACCTTGCGTCCCTTGGTCAGGGCCACGACCGGCAGGACCCAGTCATTGAGCGGGCTGGTCTGGACGAAGGCGCGGTAGATCCGGTCCTCCATCTCGTCCTGGCTCCAGCCCATGGCGATGCCGGCCGCGATGATCCCGCCCATGGACGCGCCGCCGGTGACGTCGAAATGGATGCCCGCATCGCGAAAAGCGCGGATCGCGCCGACATGGGCGTAGGCCCGGCTGCCTCCGCCCGACAGCACGAGCCCGATCGAGCGGCCGGCAATGATCCGGGCCAGCCGGGCATAGTCTTCACGTTCATTGGGCCCCTGGCGCAGGTGGAAGCAGCGCGCCGCGTCGGCAGCCTCGATCCATGCGCGCGCGCCGGCCCCGGGCCTGTCGCCGCCATGGTGGAGCATGACCACGTCGATCAGCTTCAGCTTGGCGGCCGGGCTGGCATCGTCCGGCATGAGAGGCACGGACGGGTGCGCGTCGGCGCGCGCCAGCACCCAGATCCGGTCGGCCCGGCCCATGGCGCGCCTCGCCCAGTTTGCTTCGGACAGCTTCGCGCAGAGGAAAACGATATCGTTCTCGTCCTCGAACGCATCGAGGCGCGTTCCCGGCCACCCGGCCGCATCCTCGTCCAGGATGACCGAGCTGCGCCCGGTCGCGGCGAGCGCGTCGCGCAGCGACCTTGCGCGTTCGGCAAGGTCGATGGTCGGGCTTGTGGCGATGAGAGCGAAGACTTTCGGCTCGGTCCGCGCACGCAACTCCCCGCCGCGCAGGCGGTAGAGCATCATGCGCGCCAGCTCCTGCATCAGCGAGGCATGGCGCCGGGTGAGGCGGTGGAAGGTCGCCTTGGGCAGGCGCACCAGCTCTGAATCGCGCAAGGCGTAGACGCTGGCAGTGTGAGGGCGGTCCTCCATCAGCGCCATTTCGCCGACCGGTTCGCCCTGGCGGATATGGCCCACCAGCTCCGGACGCCCGTCCGGGCCGGTATGGAAGGCGGCCAGCGCGCCGGAGCGGACGAGATAGAAGGCGTCGGCCGGATCGCCGGCGTCGAACAGGGTCTGGCCGGCCGGAAGGCAGAACCATTCCACCTCGGCCTCGACCGCATTGAGCGCGGCCTTTTCGACGCGGTTCAGGAAAGGCAGGAAGCCGAGATTGAGGGGGGGCATCATGGTGTGTCTAGATAGGTGAAGCTGTCAGCACCGTCGAATGTGCGGACATTCAGCCCTTCAAGCAATGCCGGATCGGCGAGCCTGAAATTCAGCTTGAGGCGAACCGGACCGGTCAGGCTCTCCCAGTGGCTGAGATTGCCGCAGGCTGAGCAGAAGACAAAAGCCAGCGTGGCGTTCTCGCGAAGGTAGCGGGTGGCCGTGCCCGCCTCGTCGCGGAGCTGGGCGGTGTCCGCGGCGACTTCGCCCCACAACACCCCGGCACGACGGCAGAAGCTGCATGTGCACACCGACAGCCACGCGGGAAGCGCTGGCGTGCGCCAGGACAGGCTTGTGCAATGGCAACGCCCTTCGATCACTCTGAGCCGAGCCTTCTGACCGGCGTCAGGTCTTCAAATGCGCCCGCCCGCTTTTCGCTGCGCGCGGCGAAGGCCTCCATGATGTCGGCGCTGTTCCAGAGCGAGGCCTGCAGCGTCATGGCGTGCTCCAGGCTGTCGGCGACCGTGTGGTCGCGGGCATAGAGGAAAGACCGCTTGGTGCCGGAAATGGTCAGCGGCGGCTTGGAGGCGATTGTCCGGGCCACTGCGTCGACGCCCTCGCGCAGGGCGGTCTCGTCCTCGAACACGCCGTTGAGGAGACCAAGACGCTCGGCGCGTTCGGGGGTGAGGTTTTCACCCGTGTAGGCGAGCTCGCGCGCGATGCCAGGCGGGATGAGGTCCGGGAGGCGCTGGAGTGTGCCGACATCGGCGAACATGCCGATATTGGTTTCCTCGATCCGCATCCAGGCGTCCGTCGTGGCGTAGCGCAGATCGCAGGCGGCGATCATGTCCACCCCGCCCCCGACGCAAGGCCCCTGCATGGCGGCGATGACCGGGAAGCGCGCGCGCTCGAACGCCGTGAAGGCGTCCTGCAGCGAGAGCGCGGCCGTCATAAAGGCCTCGCGCATCGAGGCCGTATCCGATTTCAGCGCATTGGGATCGGTGAAGACCGAGACATCCATACCCGCGGTGAAGACCGGACCCTGCGCCTCCAGGATGAGAACGCGCGTCTTGCCGGCATCGGAGAGGGCGAGCACCGCCTCGGGCAGTTCGCGCCAGAAGGCGGGGATCATCGTGTTGCGCTTGTCCGGCCGGTTCAGGGTGATGCGGGCAATCGGGCCGTCTTCGCTGAGCGCGAAACTGGTGTAGTCGGGCATGAGGCCTCCTCGCGTGCGTGTTCGCAAGCGATCATGCCCGACCCGGAGCCGCTTCAACAAGCGCCGTCGTCAACCGGTCAGGGCAGGATGCTCAGCGGATCGACCAGATCGAAGCCCGGCGCCTCGCCGAAGAATTGCTCCAGCAGGTAGGTGTGGCCCGACCCGTAGATCACCAGGATCCGTTCGCCCGGCTCGCTGTGCGCGGCGATGCGCGAGAAGATCACGAGGTTGCGCTCCCACCAGTTGCCCATCTGGTGTGCGCCGACCGGGTCCTCCACAGATCCCATCTGGGCCAGGGTCAGGTAGACGGAATGCAATTGCGCGGTCTCCGGCGCGTTGGCCCCACGCAGGCGTTCGCTGACGGGCCCGGTCTCGAAGCGGCTCATCATCGCGGGGATGCGTGCGTTGAAATTCTCGAACTCGGCGAGCAGGCGGTCCTGTTCGTTCGCCTGTGCCGCGCCCAGCATCGCCTCGAAATCCATCCCGTTCTGATAGTCGACCGCATAGAGCTGCTCATGGCCGAGCCGGGCGGCCAGACGCATGCCGAGTTGCTGGCGCTCGTTCACGGTGAGGGTGTGCTCGCCGGCGCGATAGGCGCGGTAGGTCTCGTTGAACCCGGCTTCGTGTTCGGGGGTGAGCTCGACCATGATCTTGTCGGGGTCAAAGCTGGCGAGCGCATCGACCACCGCCTCGATCTCGCGCTGGCGTTCGGGGGCGAGGTGGTCGTCCACGTCGGCATTGTGCAGATCCTGCCCGCCGCCGGTGAAGTGATAGGTGCCCAGCACCATGACCTCGATGGGCGCGGCGTCGGTGGCCAGAGAGCCGGTTACCTGGGAGCCGGGCGCCGGGCCGGATTGCGCGGCGGCGAGCATGCCTGCGGCGATGAGAAGTGTCAGCATGGGGTCATCCTCCTGAAGAAAAATGCTGTCCTGCAGCAATGATGCGCGCGGACGGCCAAGCGGATGCACACCATTGCGCGTGCGGGGCGCGGCAGGCTAATCACGCTTCCAACCGACCGTTCCAGAGATTGAAAGCCGTGTCATGACCCAGCTTCCCACCCAGCTCGATCCGTCCTCGCAGACCTTCAAGACCAATCACGAGGCGATGGCCCGGCTGGTCGAGGAGCTGCAGGCGCGGACCGGCGAGGCGGCGAAGGGCGGGCATGAGCGCGCGAGGGAAAAGCACCTGGCCCGCGGCAAGCTCTTACCGCGCGAGCGCGTTCAGCGCCTGCTCGATCCCGGCTCGCCCTTCCTGGAGCTGTCCCCGCTGGCGGCCAACGGCATGTATGAGGGCGATGTGCACGGGGCGGGCATGATCACCGGTATCGGCCGCGTGGCGGGGCGCGAAGTCATGATCGTGTGCAACGATGCCACCGTGAAGGGCGGCACCTATTACCCGATGACGGTCAAGAAGCACCTCAGGGCGCAGGAGATCGCGCGCGAGAACAGGCTGCCCTGCGTCTATCTGGTCGATTCCGGGGGGGCGAACCTGCCCCACCAGGCCGAAGTCTTCCCCGACCGCGAGCATTTCGGCCGCATCTTCTACAACCAGGCCAATCTGTCGGCCGAAGGCATTCCCCAGATCGCCTCGGTGATGGGCTCCTGCACCGCAGGCGGCGCCTATGTGCCGGCGATGAGCGACGAGACCATCATCGTGCGCAAGCAGGGCACGATCTTTCTGGGCGGCCCGCCGCTGGTCAAGGCTGCGACGGGCGAGGTCATCTCTGCGGAAGATCTGGGCGGGGCGGACGTGCACGCACGCGAGTCCGGCGTGGTCGACCACTATGCGGCCAATGACGATCACGCGCTGCAGATCGCGCGGCGCATCGTGGGCAATCTGAACACGACCAAGCGCACCCAGCTCGATATCGCCGAGCCACGCGAGCCCCGGGTCGATCCCGACACGATTGACGGGGTGGTCCCGGCCGATGTGCGCACGCCCTACGATGTGCGCGAGATCATCGCGCGCCTGGTCGACGGCTCTGAATTTGACGAGTTCAAGAAGCTCTACGGCGAGACGCTGGTGTGCGGCTTTGCCCGCCTGCACGGCATGCCGGTCGGGATCATCGCCAATAACGGCGTCCTGTTCTCCGAAAGCGCGCTCAAAGGCGCGCACTTCATCGAGCTGTGCTGCCAGCGCAAGATCCCGCTGCTCTTCCTGCAGAACATCACCGGCTTCATGGTCGGGAGCAAATACGAGTCCGGCGGCATCGCCAAGGACGGCGCCAAGCTGGTCACTGCGGTCTCGTGCGCGAAGGTCCCGAAGATCACCGTCATCATCGGCGGCTCCTACGGCGCGGGCAATTACGGCATGTGCGGGCGCGCCTTCGGGCCGCGCTTCCTGTTCATGTGGCCGAATGCGCGCATCTCCGTCATGGGCGGGGAGCAGGCCGCGAGCGTGCTGGCCACGGTCAAGCGCGACAATCTTGAAGCGCGCGGCGAAGACTGGCCGGCCGAAGAGGAAGAGGCGTTCAAGTCGCCGATCCGGGATAAATACGAGGCGGAGGGCTCGCCCTATTACTCCACCGCGCGGATGTGGGATGACGGCGTGATCGCCCCGCGCGACACAAGAAGCGTCGTCGCGCTCGCCCTGTCGGCCTGCCTGAACCGGGAAATCGAGGATACGCGGTTCGGCGTGTTCAGGATGTAGTGGCGAGGCGAGGCAATGTCGAAATGAGCTTATATAATTATATTATTATAGTTTCTATATCTGCCTACTTCATTGTATTGTCTATAGCTTTATTGCGGGCAGAAGTTCCAATAGACGCGTCGGCATTGCTTGGCGCAGCGCTCGGTGCTGCATTGAGCGGGGGTGTTGCAGTTTTTCTATTTGGTGCATCAGAACGCAAACAAGAGGTGAATGCAAAAGCAAATCTACTTGCTTCAGAGCAATTCATTATCGTAATACAATCTAAAATGGCGCATTTTCGCTGTTTTTTGGATAAGGAACTTGACGATATACCTTCTATTGTGCCCGATATTTTAATCAGAAATGCCGGTATTCAGAGTTCGATAAACTGTGAAAAGTTGCTAGATTGGGCTCCAAATGTAGCGCAATTGTCTCTTCCATCTTCGAAGTATATTATTGAGTTTTATCATGGGTTTAATGCATATCGAGAAGCACTTCACAGCGTGGTGATGTTATACTCTCAATCAGATAAGAGTTTGTCCAAAACGGAGGCCACTCTTCGATATGTGATGGGTACTCTCGATGAAGTAGGTGAATTTCTGTGTGAAAAAGGTGCGAATGTATCTCGTGCTTCCGGATCATCTTCAAGTGATCTTGAGAGAAGTTGGAAAGACTTAGTTGAAAACACCAGAAAAACTGTAAACAGAAGTTAAAAAAGTACCTAAGTCTGAATCCATAAGATTATCCACCTGATTTACATAATGCTTAGTCGTGATTGTCTTTTCATTTTTCGCTATCCGTAAATCTATCCCATAAGCTTCATCCTTCGTTGTCACCGGCCATCCAGACCGCGATCCGGGGCATTTCTGAGTGGGGCGGTGCGAGACCACTAGCGAGCGCCGCGCGAGATACCTGTTTCGGCGCCTCGCGGATCGACGGCGTTTATCGCCCGGCCGATCCCGCGCTACAATCACCGCTATGAACGCCATGATCGAAAAGCTGAAGACCTTGAAGCCCGAGCTGCGCCGGCGTTTTGGCGTAACGGGCATTGCCGTGTTCGGCTCGCACGCGCGCGGCGAGGCGCGGCCGGACAGCGATCTCGATCTCATTGTGGATTTCGAAACGGGACCGACACTGTTCGACCTCGCTCATGTCGATGACTTCCTCGTGGAGCGGCTCGGACTCAAGGTCGACAGCATGACGCGCGACAGTGTGCATCCCCGGCTTCGTGACCGTATTTTTGCCGAAGCGGTGCCCGCTTAGTCCTACCGCTGGCCTCTGCCCGACGATGCCTCATTCGTTCTGCCGCCTTGTCATTGACATTGGCCGCGCCAATTCGCCCCAGCCAGAGGTGTGGGTACGGCGTGCTAAACTTCGAGCTGGTGGTACGAGAAGGTAAGCCCCCAATGACCAACATCCTGCTTATCAATGGTCACCCTGACCCCGACCCAGGTCATTTCTGTGCGGCGCTGTGCGAGGCGTATGCGGCCGGCGCGCGTGAGGCGGGCCATCAGTTCAGCTCGGCACCGCCCGAGGCCGTGGCCGAGGCGCAGGCGGCCGTCAGCGCGGCCGATCACCTCGTGCTGATCTATCCGCTCTGGCTCGGCACCATGCCGGCGAAGCTCAAAGCGTTTCTGGAGCAATTGGGCCGGCAGAATTTCTTCCTCGAAACCGTCAAGGACGGTGGGCGGTGGCCCGCCCAGAAGATGAAGGGCAAGTCGGCGCGCATCGTGGTGACGATGGGCATGCCGGGCCTCGCCTACCGGCTCGTCTTCGGCGGCCATTCGCTGAAGGCGCTGGAGAAGGGCATTCTGCGCATCTCCGGCTTCAAGCCTGTGCGGCATTCGATCTTCGGCAATGTCCAAGGCAGCGCGCAGCGCCGCGAGCGGCTTCTGGCGAAGGCCAGCGCGCTCGGACGCAAAGGCGGCTGAGGACGTAACCGCCCGGCGGCGCGAAAGTCCGGTCCCGACAATTCGTCGAAATCGTCAAGTGGCAGCTGGCGAGACGCAGCCGATTTGGCTAATCTGTCCGCGACACGGGCAGGAGGGGGACCGGGGCAATGGAATACGTGACCGCTGCCATAGAGTATGCGCGCGCCGGCTTCGCTGAGGTCAATCATCTGCGCGGCCTCATCATCTTGCTTTTCGCGGTGCTGATGCTGCCCGATGGCAAGAGCGTGCCCGCATTTGCGCTGACCGCGACCGTGTTCCACATCCTGATCGATGTGTTCGCGCCGGTTTTTGCGAACGGGTCCGATCTGCGGCTTCCGCCCCTATTCGAAGTGGATTTCTGGGAACAGGTCCTGCTCCTTCTGATCGGCTACCTGATCCTGATCTCGGTTCTCGGGGTCATCAAGCATCTGATATTCAAGCGCTAGACGGGGTTTCACCTCGTCCGGCCACGGAGTGTGACCCTTGAAAGAATAGGGTTAACGCCCGGAAAAACGTTGGCATTTCGTTAATAGTTTGGCAGTGTTCGCCCCATCGTCGGCCTTAGAGCCGTGTTGGAGGGGAACACTATGGAATTCGTCGATCAGATTTGGGTCTACATCGAACCGGTGTGGAACTGGCTCTACACGGGCCTTGAAATGTACGGACCGCTGGCCGCAGACGGCTCGGTCAACTGGGTTCATTTCGGCATCCAGGCCGGGGTGATTGCGCTGGTCATGGCTCTGGTGATGCAGGCCTATGGCGCCATCCTGATTTTCACGATTGTCGGAACGGTCGTTCACGTGGTCGTCGACCGGGTCCTTCCGATGGTTCGCGAGGGCGAAAGCTTCGTGATGCCGGAAGTAACCAATACCGGCTTCTGGCAATATGTCGCCTTCCTGGCGATCTTCTACCTGGTCGCCATCACCATCCTGTCGATGATCAAGGCCTTGATCTTCCGCGGCGACTAGACGCACACCGACCATCGGTCCGAATTCAAGCCGCCGCTCCGTTCCGGGGCGGCGGTTTTCGTTTGCGCTCTGACCATCGTGGCTTGGCGCGAGCGCGCGCGTATCCTAAAGCTCACTTCCTGCCGAAGTCACCGGCCCGAAGAAGGAGTCCTGCAAGATGAGCGACGTGCACGAAGAGGTTCAATTGAACGTAACCCGGGCAGGTACGGCGATCATTACGCTGAACCGGCCCGACAAGCACAATGCCTTCAATGCCGACATCATTGCGCGCCTGTCCGATATCTTCGAGACACTGCGCGCCAACGAGCAGGTACGCATCGTCTTCCTGCGCGGCGCCGGCAAGACGTTTTCGGCCGGAGCGGATCTCGAATGGATGCAGGCCGCCGCCGACTGGACCCATAGCGACAATGTCGAAGACGCGCTGGGCCTGGCCAATATGCTGCGCCGCCTGCATGAGCTGCCGCAGGTGACCGTGGCGCTGGTGCAGGGGGCTGCGATGGGGGGCGGCGCCGGGCTGATGGCCGCGTGCGACGTGGCCGTCGCCGTCAAGGACGCCAAGATCCGGTTTTCCGAAGTGCGCCTCGGCCTGACGCCGGCAACCATCTCGCCCTTCGTCGTGCGCGCCATTGGCCCGCGCTGGGCCAAAGCCCTGTTTGCTACGGGTGAGAGCTTTGACGGCACGTTCGCCGAGAAGATCGGCCTCGCCCAGTATACCGTCGAGAGCGTGGACGAGCTGGATGACATGATGGAGCATCTCGCCCAGCTCGCCTTCGGCGCGGCGCCCGGGGCGGTTCATGCGGCCAAGGAGCTGGTCGACGCGGTTGCGGGCCAGGAGATCGATGACTCGCTGCTGCACGACGTGGCCCGGCGCATTGCTGACCGCCGCGCCAGCGAAGAGGGCCGCGAGGGCCTGTCCGCCTTCCTTGAAAAGCGCCAGCCGCGTTGGGCGCAGTAGACCCCGGACATCACGGCAGGCTGCGCGGCCTCGAAACCTGGCTGCACGCCCGGCGCGAAGCTCTTCGCGACCGGGTGGTGCGCGGGCCGGTCACGCTGGCCCTGTTCGAATTTCTCGCCTTCGGGATCAAGCAGGGCTGGGCGTGCCTGTTCGGCGCGCTGATGCTGGGCGTACTCGTCGCGAGCTTCCTTTTCTATCCCGCCGAAGCGGCCCTGGCGCGCTACGACGTCATCACGCTCGCGGCGATCGCTATCCAGGCCGTCATGATCGCGACCCGCCTGGAAAGCTGGGCGGAGGTGCGCGTCATTGCCGTCTTCCACGCGGTCGGCACGGCGATGGAGATCTTCAAGGTCGCGGTCGGGAGCTGGATCTATCCTGAGGCGGGCGAGGCCATACTCGTGATTGCCGGCGTACCGCTGTTTTCCGGCTTCATGTATGCGAGCGTTGGCAGCTATCTCGCGCGCGTCTGGCGGCTGTTCGATTTTCGCTTCGACCGTTTTCCGCCGCTGTGGGCGCAAGGCCTGCTGGCGCTTGCCATCTACATCAACTTCTTCACCCATCACTACACGCTGGACGTGCGGCTGGGCCTGTTTGCGGTCAGCGCGCTCCTGTACGGGCCGTCGATCATCTGGTTCCGGCCCGACCGCGCACACCGCTGCATGCCCTTGCTGCTCGGGCTGGTTCTGGTTGCACTTTTCATCTGGTTTGCCGAAAACCTCGGCACCTACGCCAGGGCCTGGACCTATCCGGGCCAGCATGAGGGGTGGACCCCGGTCTCGCTTGCCAAGCTGGGATCGTGGTACCTGCTCATGATCATCAGCTTCGTGCTCGTCGCGGCAGTTCAGCGCGCGGGCCCGCCGGACAGAGAAGAGACGCCATGATCGAGAAACTTCTCATCGCCAATCGCGGCGAAATCGCCTGCCGTATCGTGCGGACCGCCCAGCGCATGGGCATCGCCACCGTTGCGGTCTATTCCGACGCGGATGCGCAGGCGCCCCATGTACGCATGGCCGATGAGTCGGTGCATCTCGGGCCGCCCGCCGCGCGCGAAAGCTATCTGCTCGGCGACAAGATCATCGCGGCGGCCCGGCAGACCGGCGCCGACGCGATCCATCCCGGCTATGGCTTCCTCTCGGAAAACGCGGGCTTTGCGCGCGCCTGCCGCGAGGCCGGCGTGGTGTTTGTCGGCCCCAGCCCCGAAGCGATCGAGGCCATGGGCCTGAAGGACCGCGCGAAGGCGCTGATGGAGGAGGCCGGCGTGCCGGTCACGCCCGGTTATCATGGCGACAACCAGGACCCGGCCTTCCTGAAGGAGACCGCAGACGGAATCGGCTATCCGGTGCTGATCAAGGCGGTCGCCGGCGGTGGCGGCAAGGGCATGCGCAAGGTCGAGGACGGCGCGAACTTTCTGGATGCGCTGGAAAGCTGCAAGCGCGAGGCGGCCTCCAGCTTTGGCGAAGAGCGGGTGCTGCTGGAGAAATTCATCGCAAACCCGCGCCATATCGAGGTCCAGGTCTTCGGCGACAGCCGCGGGCGCGTGGTTCATTTCTTCGAACGCGACTGCTCGCTGCAGCGCCGTCACCAGAAAGTGCTGGAAGAAGCGCCTGCGCCGGGTATGACGCCGGGCGTGCGCGCCGCGATGTGCTCGGCCGCGGTGCGCGCAGCGCGCGCGGTCGACTATGTGGGCGCCGGGACGATCGAATTCATCGTGGACGGTTCCGGCCCGCTGACCGAAGACGGCTTCTTCTTCATGGAAATGAATACACGTCTCCAAGTGGAACACCCGGTGACCGAGGAAGTGACGGGCTACGATCTGGTCGAGCTTCAGTTGCGCGTGGCTGCGGGCGGTTCGGTTCCCGAGCAGGACGCGATCTCGCTGTCCGGTCATGCCGTGGAAGCGCGTCTGTATGCTGAGGACCCGGCGACCGGTTTCCTGCCGTCGACCGGTCCGCTGCACCGGCTCGACCTGCCGCAGCCTGGTAGTGGCGTGCGGGTGGATTCCGGCGTGGAGGAAGGCGGCGAAGTCTCCATCCACTACGATCCGATGATCGCCAAGCTGATCGCTCACGGCGAGACGCGGGCCGAGGCGATCGACCGGCTGGTCGATGCGATCGACGAGGACGTCCGCGTGTATCCGGTGCGCACCAATGCCGGTTTCCTGCGCCGGGCGCTGGATTCAGACGGCTTCCGGTCAGGCGCCGTGACCACGCATTTCATCGAAGCCCATCTTGATGCCCTCGCGCCGGAGGGCGTGTCGACGCTGCACTATGCGATGGCCGCGCTCGCCTATCTGGACGGCGGCCCGATGACGCCGCCGGCCAACGATCCCTGGGCGTCGCGCGACGGATTCCGCGTCAACGCGCCGGCCTATCTGGCCGTGGCGTTCGATCGCGAGGGCGAGCGTATCGAGGTGCGCCTGACGCCGGATGGCGCGGGCTTCCTGGCCGAAGTCGGCGATGACAGCGTGCGTCTGGACATGCCGCGCATCAGCCTGCTGCGCGAGTTCGGCCATGTGGCGGCCCTGGTGGACTCCGAGGAGGTGGTTGCCGAAGCCGAAACGGTCGAGGACGGGTTGCTGGTCTCGCTGCGCGGGGAGAGCGTGCTGATGAAGCCCTTCAACGCCGAAGCGGCGGCCGAAGGCCTGGACGGGGAGGCGGCGGTGAAGGCGCCGATGCCCGGCAAGGTGCTGTCGATCAACGTGGAGGTCGGTCAGTCGGTGACAAAGGGCGAAACGCTCTGCGTGCTCGAAGCCATGAAGATGGAGCAATCGCTCGCCGCACCGCGCGACGGTGTGGTCGGCGAGATCCGCGTCTCATCGGGCGACCAGGTCGGGGCCGGCGATGTGCTCGTGGCTCTGACCGAGGACGAAGAGGCCGCGGCCTGAACCAGATTCGTCTCCGGCACGATTTCTGCTCCGTCACACACCAGAGCCCCCTCGGGCGTCCCGGTTTGTGACGGAGTAATCTGATGACCACCCCTGTTCTCGTTGACTGGAATGACGAAAAGCGCAGCGAGTTTCGCAATGGTGTCGTGACGTCGCGCCATCGCCTGCACCAGGCGCCCGAGTTTACCGATTTCGCTCTGGCCGAGCTGATCGAGCGCCATCCGCGCGAGCTGACCGATATCTGCACGATGGGCGACGACCCGACCGACCGCGATAGCTGGCGGGCCGGGGAGCGGGGCGGTCTGAACGGGCTGGAACTCATGGACGCGGTGCGCGCCGGACGGCTGTGGATCCAGCTGCGCGACGCGATGAATGTCGACAAGGCCTACAAGCCGCTGTTCACGGCCCTGTTCGACCAAATCAAGCGTCTCAATCCAGGCTATGCGCCGCTGCGCGCCTACGGGAGCATCATCATCTCGTCGCCGACCGCGCAGGCCTTCTACCATTCCGACGTGTCCGAGACCGTCTTCCTGCATGTGCGCGGCGACAAGCGGTTCCGCGTCTATCCCCCGCATGCGCCCTGGGTGAGCGAGGAGTCGCTGGAAGCCATCCTGCACAAGGACCAGACCGAGGACATTCCCTTCGATCAGGCCTGGGACGCGGATGCCGCCGTCTTCGACCTGCAGCCGGGCGACTTCCTGTCCTGGCCGCTGCATGCGCCGCACCGGGTCGAGAATACCGGAGGGCTGAGCGTCTCGATCACATGTGAGGTGGTGACGCGCGAGTCGATGATGAAGAACGCGGTCCTGCACGCCAATGGCGTCCTGCGCCGCTTCGGCATCACGCCGAAATCGGCGGACGCGCAGGGTGTCGGCGCCTATGCCAAATTCGCCCTGTCCAAGAGCTGGAGGCTGGCGGTGCGCCTGTTCGGCGCCAAGCGGCCCAATCCCAAGAGCGAAACGACCTTCGACGTCGATCTGGCGGCCGAAACCGGCTTCCGCGACCGCGCGACGGTCTGACCGCCGGGCGGCCATCGGGCGCAGTCTGAACCGAATTTAATATTCGGCTGAGGGGCTGGCGGGCGTATCATCGCAGGCGAGTCACGAAAAGGATTTGCACCGATGCTCCTCGCCAGCGCGCTCTTTGCGCTTTCCGCCGCCTTACCCCAGCCGCTCGAGCAGGCGCTCACCATCCAGGTGGACGAGACCGAGCTCTCCACCGGGCATTTCCGTGTGACCGAGGGCCCGGCGCGGATCGAATTCCGCGTGACCTACGACGACCAGCGCCAGGCCGAGCTGACCCTGCTCGCGCCCGCCGAGACCGCCATGACCGAGGCCGAGGTGGAGTTGTGGGAAGCCTGGCAGGGCGACGACGAGGCGGACGGCGAGGAGGAGGATTCCTCCTTCGACGGGGCCTATAATGTCGAAAATCTACGGGCGTCGATTGGCGGCGAGGTGAGCGAGCTGGGGCGCGAGGACGGCTTGCTGGTCTACGCGTTCACGCCGCTATCGCTGTTCAGTGCAGAGGACGGGGACGGGTCGGAGCGTATTGTCCAGCACCTGACCGGCCGGGTGGCGGTCGACGAGACGGCCGGTCATATCGCCTGGATCGAGTATTCCGCACCGGAGAGCTTCAAGCCGAACATGGCTGCGCGAATCGAAACGTTCATGATGCGCGTCTCTTTCGGGCGGGAGGCCAGCGCCGAAGCCCCGCGCATGGAGGAGCTGGCGTTTGAGATCGAGGGCTCGGCGGCCTTCCAGCCCTTCAGCCAGAACAGCCGGATCGAGCTGATCTCGGCAGAGTTTACCCCGGCCGACTGATCGCGGTTTTTGAAGCGCGCGCTGACTCGGCCTATTTGCGTCAGTCATGGCGCTTCATCTGATCAAACTGTCCGTGGGTACGGAGTCCATCGAGGACCTCGAGCGCTGGCGCGACCGGGTCTTCGGCAAGGGCCAGCCGACCAGCCATGTCACGCGGATGTTTCCAAAGCGCCGCGACGAAATTCTCGATGGCGGGTCGATCTACTGGGTCATCAAGCGGGTGGTTCAGGTGCGTCAGCGTGTTCTGGACCTGGAAGAGATCACGGATTCGGCCGGAGTGAAGCGATGCCGGATCGTGCTGGAACCGGAGTTGATCCGGACCAATCCGGCGCCCAAGCGGCCCTTCCAGGGGTGGCGGTATCTCAAGCCCGAGGATGCGCCCGGCGATCTGTCGGTTGCCGCAGGCGGAGAAAACCTGCCCGAGGATCTGCGCCGCAAATTGCTGGAACTCGGCGCCTGGTGAGGTGCTAGACGGCCATGTTGTCGATCAGGCGGGTCTTGCCGACGCGGACCGCCGCCAGGACACGGGCCGGGCCTGAGACCCGTTCCGCGACGATCGGTTCGAGAGTGTCTGCGTCGCGCACCTCGACATAGTCGACGCTGTCGAAGACCGCTTCGGCGCGCTCGCGTGCAGCCATTTGCGCGGGTTCGAGCGGCTGACCGGACCGGATCTCGCGAGCCAGCTCTGCGAGGATCACGTTGAGCCGACCGGCCCGCTCGCGTTCGGCCGGGCTCAGATAGGCGTTGCGCGAGGAGAGGGCCAGGCCGTCTCCGTCGCGCGAGGTTTCCGCGCCGACAATGTCGACCGGCAGGTCGAGATCGCGTGCCAGGCGGCGAATGACGAGCAGTTGCTGGTAGTCCTTCTCCCCGAATACGGCGAGATCGGGCTGGACCTGATTGAGAAGCTTGGTGACCACCGTTGCGACGCCGCCGAAGAAATGCGGGCGCGACTGGCTCTCCAGCCCGAAGGCCGGCCCTTCGACGTGGACAGAGCTGGCAAATCCGTTCGGGTACATTTCCAAGACCGTGGGTGCGAAGAGCAGGTGGCAGCCCGCTCCGGCCAGCTTGGCCGCATCGGCCTGCAACGTTCGCGGATAGGTCTCGAAGTCCTCGCCCTGCGCGAACTGGGCCGGGTTGACGAAAATGCTGGCCACGACACGGTCGGCGTCTTCAAGCGCCCGGGTCACAAGGGAAAGATGTCCTTCATGAAGCGCGCCCATGGTGGGCACGAAGCCGATCCTGTGACCATCCTTGCGCCAGCTCTGGACCTGGCGGCGCAGGGCGGCAACAGTATCCACGGCATCGATAGGCAGTGATTCCAGCATGAGGGCTCCATGAGGGCGCAAAACACGACACGGCAAACGCAAAACCGCGAGCACGCTATCCGGCGCCGGGGCGTGCGGGCAAGCGGGCTGGGCCTTCTGCTCCTCCTGCTTCCGCTGGCGGCGTGTGCGTCCATGCCGGAAACGCGCGAGCCGGTGTCTTACGCCCATCCCCAGGCGCAGCGCGTCGCCCGTCAGCTCGAAATGGCGGCGCGCAGCGGCGATCCGCGGCTGGAGCAGGCACAGGGCGAACTCGATGCTCTGGACGCGGCTCTGAACGCGCCGCTCCAGACCACCGCCAGCGAGCCGCAACCCGCCTATGAACCGGCGCCGGACCTCTCCGGTTTCTCGCCGGTCTTCCATGGCGTTCACGTCGCCTCCTACCGCAGCCGCGAGCTGGCCGAGACCGGCTGGCAGACCTATCGCGCGCGCTCCGAGTTCGAGGGGCGGTCCGGCGTGGTCAGCGAGGTCGATCTGGACTCAGGTCACTGGTTCCGCCTGAAGGCAGGCCCGTACGATAACCGGGCCGCGGCCATGGCCGCCTGCGCCGCGGTGCAACAGCGCGCGGAGTGGTGCCAGGTGACCGATTTTCGCGGTGAGGCCGTCGCAAATTAAGCTGCACGCCCCCCTTAAGCTTTCTTGCGAGCCGGACTATCTGTAGCGCCATGTCGTCGCCACATTTCGATCCTGCCCGCGATCGCGACTCCTCGGGCCGGTCTTCCGACCGGCCCGCGCACATTATTGTCGTGGGCAATGAGAAGGGCGGGGCGGGCAAGTCCACCGTAGCCATTCATCTCGCCGTCGCGCTGATGCGCATGAACCGCCGCGTCGGCGTCATCGATCTGGATGTGCGCCAGTCCACGCTTGGCCGCTATCTCGACAATCGCCGCCGCTGGAGCGAGCGGCGCGGACTGGATCTGCCCATTCCCGAACAGGTCGTCGTGCAGGCCAGTACGGCGCGCTCGCTGGACGAGGCCGAGGCCGAAGAGGTCGAGGCCTGGAAGGCCGCGCTCAGAGACCTGAAGGCCCGTTGCGACTTCATCGTGGTCGATGCGCCGGGCGCCGACACACACTTCTCCAGGCTCGCGCATTCCAGCGCGGACACGATCATCACGCCGGTCAACGATTCCTTCGTCGATTTCGACCTGCTCGCCGATGTCGATCCGGACACGTTCGAGGTCGGCCGCCCCAGCGTGTACTCGGCGCTGGTGTGGGAATGCCGCAAGCAGAAAGCGGTCAAGGAGAAGAAGTCGATCGACTGGGTCGTCATGCGCAACCGGATTTCCATGCTGGATGCGCGCAACAAGCGACGCGTGGGCAAAGGACTGAAAAAACTGTCCGAGCGCGTCGGCTTCCGGCTCGCGCCGGGCTTTGGCGAGCGGGTGATCTATCGCGAACTCTTCCCGCTTGGGCTGACCCTGCTGGACCTGACCCAGGACGGATCGGCCAAGCAGTTCACCTTGAGCCACGTGGCCGCGCGTCAGGAATTGCGCGATCTTCTCATCGTGCTCAAACTGCCCGGGCTCGAGGGCGAACGCATCCCGTTCTAGAGTCTCGGCCTCGATTTCAGAGCCGATGAAGATGCTCTGGTTTGTTGTTCCAGCCGCATGAGGACACGCCGGTGACCCTGATTTTCGGCCTTGTTGCGGTTCTCGGGCTCCTGCTTGGGCTTGGCTTTGTCTTTTCCCGCATGAAGACCGAGACGGCGGCCCAGAGCACGCGCATCACGCTGGGCGTGATCGGGGTGCTGGCCGGCCTGTTGCTGACGCTGCGCGGCGCCGGTGTACTCGGCGTTCCCATCGCGGGGGCGGCGATCGGGATGCTGGGAATCGCGATGAGAGGCGGGCGATCCAAGGCGGGCGGGCAGGAGCGAACCGGCAGCCGTGCCCCCTCACAGCGCGGCATGGACGCGGGCGAGGCGCGCGAAATTCTGGGCGTCGGCAAGGATGCCGGAGAAGACGAAATCCGCAGCGCTCACCGCACGCTGATGAAGCGCGTGCATCCCGACGCCGGCGGGTCGGACGGGCTCGCCTCCCGCGTCACCCTGGCGCGCGACGTGTTGCTGGATGCGTTGAAAAAGTAACCGGCGTCCGGTTGCGGGGGTGTCCGCTGTCATTCAACCCCTTCACCCGGTCCCCTCAGGGTTTCCGGATCTCCGGACTGACCCGGGATCCCGAGAGCGTGGAATGCCGTCATCGCCCTCATCCTGAGCGGCTCAGGGCGTAGCCGTAAGCCTCGAAGGGCTGCAAGACAGGTTCGCGAACCCTATGCGTTCGGGCTCACCGCAAAACAGGGTTCGCCGCGATTGGCCAGGGTTTGGCAGACCCGGCGGGCACCGCTGGCGTCCACGCCGTTAAACCGGGCACGCCAGAGCGTGCGGCCATTGCGGTCGACTGCCTCGGCAAACGGGGTAAGGGCCGGCTCGGAGGCCAGGTGGGCATCGCGCAGGCTCTCCAGCCGCGCCAGGGCCGCAGCCTGCGAGGTGTAGGCTCCCACCTGAACGGCCCAGCTTGCCGCGGTGTCGGCCTGCGGGGCAGGCGCGGTGGCCATCTGTACGGCGGGCGTCGGCTCGGACAATGGGGCGGGCCGGCTGCGCGCTGGACGCATGTCGGCCGGGTCTGCCAGCACGACGGAGACGGGCGGTGCGCCTTCGGCCGAGCCCATCGCGGTGGGTTCGCGCAGATCGGCCAGCTCGGCGGTCAGGATCGCCTGTTCGCGTACCGGGTTGAGGCGCGGCGTTTGCAGTGCGGCCAGAAGCCGTCCTTCCGCGCGCGCATCAATCGCCGTGTAGGCCGCTTCCAGAAGATCCTCGGCATGAGAGTCGCGCACGGCAGCCGTGCGTCCACCCATCACGACCGTGACCAGGCGGTGGCCGTTGCGCTGCGAGGTGGTGACCACGTTGAATCCCGAAGCGCGGATATAGCCGGTTTTCAGCCCGTCCACGCCGTCCACGCGGCCGACGAGCGAATTGTGGTTGCGCCAGGTGCGCGACCCGTAGGTGAAGCGCTCCTCGGAGAAATAGTGCCAGTACTGGGGGAAGTCGCGGCTCAGCGCATGGGCCAGACGGGCCATGTCGCGCGCGGTCGTGATCTGCTCGTTATCGGGCAGGCCGGAGGCGTTGCGGAACAGCGTCGCCTGGAGACCCAGCTCCGCCGCGCGGCGCGTCATGTCCGCCGCGAACGCACTCTCCGTGCCCGACAGGTGCTCGCCGACGACGACCGCCACGTCGTTCGCGCTGCGGATGACCAGGGCGCGAATGGCGGTTTCCACGCTCAGCGTGTCACCGGTCTCCAGACCGAGATCGGAGGCCGGGCGCGACGCCGCCTCGGCCGAGGCGGTGAGGGTCGTGTCCATGCTGACCCGGCCGTCTTCGAGCGCCTCGAAGAGCATGTACAAGGTCATCATCTTTGTCAGAGAGGCGGGGTGGCGCGGTTCGTCGGCCTGGCGCGCGTGCAGGACTTCGCCGCTGTCCATGTCCGCGACGAAGGCGGCGCTCCGGCTCTGCGCATGGGAGGGCGCGACTCCAGCCAGGAGCAGGAACGCCAGAACGAGAAGGAAGGGCGCGCGGATCATGGCGCGACTGTGCCGCCGCGAGCGTTGAAAACGCGTTAACCCGAATCGCTCTCGCGGGCCCGGTGGCAGTCACATGCGGTTCTCTTTTCTGAAAACGATATGTTGCATCGCACAAAAAGTGCTTGACCCGACCGGCTCCCGGAGTCAGATTTGCTGCAGATGCGAAGGCGATGTTTCCCGCTGCTTCAGCGCGAACACCCGCTCTTCGGACCGGAACTGGAGGCGCCGATATGGCGACGGCGAAGAAAACCGAGACCGGCGAGGGGGCTGCGAAAGCGGCAACCGACCCGTTTCTGGCCGCCTTCACCCAGTGCGCCGATCTTCACAAGGATACGGTGAGCGCCCTTCTTCAGTCGGCAAAAGCCACGTCGAAATCGCTCGACACCTTCAACACCCGCTCGGCGGCATTTGCCCGGCAATCGGCCGAGAGCGCGTTGACGGCGGCCCGGAGCATGGCCTCCGCGCAGTCAATTCAGGAACTCATCGCGGTCCAGGCCGATTATACCAAGACAGCGCTCGACGCCTGTGCTGGCGAGCTGTCACGCACCGGCGGCCTGATGAGCGACATGGTCAAAGACGGATTTCAGCCCTTGAGCACGCGCATGTCGGGCGCGGCGAGAAGGGCCGGGTCGGCAACCGGCTAGGCGCGAAACGGCGCCAGCCTTGCAGACCTAAACGTTTCCTCCCAGACTGGCCCGGCCCCTAGTGCCGGGCCTTCTTTTTGTCTGGCGGGGATAGCGCGCCCTGACTGTGGTTTTTACGCGCCGGGCTGCGACGAACCGGATGCAAGGGCTTCCCAGAACCGGGTGCGCCACTATTTAATTACCATTGTCAGGGTGAAAATGTGAGCCTGTAGCATTGCGGATCACGACTTACGGACCAGATGCTGCTCACGATGAAGGATGTGTAGACCGCCATGACTGAACGGCGCAGCTCAGACCAACCCGGACGGGGAACCGGTCTGGCCCTCAAGCCGAAAGCCAAGACCCAGCGCCCGTCCATGTACAAGGTGCTGCTGCTCAATGACGACTACACGCCGATGGAATTTGTCGTCGAGGTTCTGATGGGGATTTTTCACAAGTCCCCAGAAGACGCGACTCGGGTCATGCTACATGTGCACCAGCATGGCGTGGGAATATGTGGTGTCTTCACATACGAGGTGGCCGAGACCAAGGTCGCCCAGGTGATGGACGCAGCCCGGCAGAACCAGCACCCGTTGCAGTGCACGATGGAAAAGGATTAGCGACGTGCCATCATTCTCGCCCGCTCTCGAACAGAGCCTGCATCGCGCGCTCGCAGCCGCCAACGAGCGCAAGCACGAATATGCCACGCTGGAGCACTTGCTGCTCTCGCTTTGCGACGACGAGGACGCCGGTGCGGTCATGCGCGCCTGCGACGTCGACGTCGATGAATTGCGCTCCACGCTCAACGAATACGTCGATGACGAGCTGGCCAGCCTGATCCTGAAAGAGGTCGAGGACGCCAAGCCGACCGCCGGTTTCCAGCGGGTCATCCAGCGTGCCGTCATCCACGTCCAGAATTCGGGACGCGAGGAGGTGACCGGCGCCAATGTGCTCGTCGCCCTCTTCGCCGAGCGCGAAAGCCACGCGGCCTATTTCCTCGCCGAGCGGGACATGACCCGCTACGACGCGGTCAACTTCATCTCCCACGGCATCGCGAAGAAGCCGGGCGCCAGCGAAACGCGCGCGGCGACCGGGGCCGAGGACCTGGAAGACGAGGCCAAGGGCGAGGACAAGGACGATGCGCTGGCCGCGTATTGCGTCGACCTGAACGCGAAGGCGCGCAAGGACGGGATCGATCCGCTGATCGGACGGGAGTCCGAGGTGGAGCGCTGCGTCCAGGTCCTGTGCCGCCGGCGCAAGAACAACCCGCTGCTGGTCGGCGATCCGGGTGTGGGCAAGACGGCGATCGCCGAAGGCCTGGCCCGCAAGATCGTCGAGAAGGAAGTGCCTGACGTGCTGTCAGAGGCGGTGATCTACTCCCTCGACATGGGCACTCTGCTGGCCGGAACCCGCTATCGCGGCGATTTCGAGGAACGCGTGAAACAGGTGGTCAAGGCGCTCGAAGCCAAGCCGCACGCCATTCTGTTCATCGACGAGATCCACACCGTGATCGGTGCAGGCGCGACCTCGGGCGGGGCGATGGATGCCTCCAACCTGCTGAAGCCCGCGCTGCAGTCGGGCGGCCTGCGCTGCATGGGCTCCACGACGTACAAGGAGTACCGACAGCACTTCGAGAAGGATCGCGCGTTGGCGCGCCGTTTCCAGAAGATCGACGTGGTCGAGCCCTCTGTGCCCGATACGATCAAGATCCTGCAGGGGCTGAAGCCCTATTTCGAGGATTTCCACGATATCCGCTTTACCAACGATGCGTTGAAGGCGGCCGTGGAGCTGTCGGACCGCTACATGGGCGACCGCAAACTGCCCGACAAGGCGATCGATGTGATCGACGAGGCCGGGGCATCGACCCGCCTGGTCGCTGCGTCCAAGCGCAAGAAGACGATCGGCGTGAAGGATGTGGAGACGGTCATCGCGAAGATGGCCCGCATACCGCCGAAATCGGTTTCCAAGTCGGACGAGGCGGCGCTGAAGAGCCTGGATACCGACCTGAAGCGGGTCGTGTATGGCCAGGACGAGGCAATCGGCAAGCTGGCCAGCGCGATCAAGCTCGCTCGGGCCGGTCTGCGCGAGCCGCACAAGCCGATCGGCTGCTACCTCTTCTCCGGCCCGACCGGGGTCGGCAAGACCGAGGTTGCCCGTCAGCTCTCCTCCATTCTGGGCGTGGAGCTGCTGCGCTTCGACATGTCCGAGTACATGGAGCGTCACACGGTCAGCCGTCTGATCGGCGCACCGCCGGGCTATGTCGGCTACGATCAGGGCGGCCTGCTGACCGACGCGATCGACCAGCACCCCCATTCGGTCCTGCTGCTCGACGAGATCGAGAAAGCCCACCCGGACATCTTCAACATCCTGTTGCAGATCATGGATAACGGCCAGATCACGGACACGAACGGCAAGAAGATCGACTGCCGCAACGTGGTTCTGATCATGACCACCAATGCGGGCGCCTCCGACGCTGCCAAGGAAGCCATCGGCTTCGGGCGCGGCAAGCGTGAAGGCGAGGATCTGGCGGCGATCGAGAAACTGTTCACGCCCGAATTCCGCAACCGTCTCGATGCGATCATCCCGTTCGCGGGGCTGTCGCAGTCGATTGTCGGCCGGGTCGTGGAGAAGTTCGTGCTGGAGCTCGAAGCCCAGCTCACCGATCGCGGTGTCAGCTTCGAACTGACCGAAGCCGCGACCACGTGGCTGTCTGAAAAGGGCTATGACGAGAAGTTCGGCGCGCGTCCGCTGAGCCGCGTCATCCAGGAGCACATCAAGAAGCCGCTGGCCGACGAGATCTTGTTCGGTCAGCTGAAAAAGGGCGGCGTGGTCAAGGTCGATGTCGATGCGGCCGATCCCGAACGCCTCGACTTCGAGATCATCCCGGCCGACCGGCTGAAAAAGCCCAAGGGCCCGAAGAAGAAAAAGACCGAAGAGACGGTGCGCTAGGGCGCGTCCGAGGTCTTAGGGCAAGAAAGAGCCCCGCCGGCGAATGCCGGCGGGGCTTTTTGCTGGCGTGAGCGGAGAGCTACTGGCCCTCGCCCCGGGCAGATCTCCTGAAGTCATTGCCGAAGAAGATGGCGTTCAGGACCATTTTCGACGAGCCGAGCATGTAGGCGCGGAAATACGGATCGTCGGCAAACAGGATGACCGATCCCTCGCCGCGCCGTGTGGCGTGAACGGCGCCCAGCCCGGCGAGCGCATCGCGGTTGCGCTGTGAGGCATAGCCGGACAGGATCGGGTCGCCGGACGCATAGCGCAGCGGCGTCGCGAACGGGTCCTCGCCGGTAGCAAAGGCGGTCGTGCCGATCTTGTGCACGGGCAGGGTGGCATCGCGATAGCCGTAGCCCAGCGGGTGGGTGGTATCGATCACGCCTTCGAACAGCGCACCGGAAATGGTGTGCTCCACGTCCCAGTCGTCGATCGTGGCGTATGCCTGCGGTCCGCTCGGGGCTTCATCCTCGGGCCGACTGGCAGTATCGACCGTCTTTACCGCCGCGATTTCCTGCTCGGCGGCAAACCGGGCGCCGCCACGCGTGGCGACCAGCACCCCGCCATCCTCGACCCATCCGGAGAGCGTCTCGGCGAAAGACTCTCCAAGCGGATCATACCGCCCGTCAGGCAGCAGGATGTGAGTGTAGCCGGACAGGTCAGAGTCGGAGAGATTTTCCGCGTCGATCATCACCACCGGCATATGCATGTGATGATCGAGCAGATGCCAGAGCTCTCCCGCATCGCCGCTATTGACGCTCTCGCCAGTGACGAGCAGCACGTTCGGGCGCTCGACATTGGATAGCGAGAAGCCGCCGAGATCCGACCCGCTGGCCGTCGCCGAGGAGCTGGCGGCATGGATCACGGCGCCGTCTTCGCGCGCGCCCTGACTGACCAGCTCGTGGATCGCATCTGCCTCGAGCACCTGGCCCGCAACCGGGACCAGGATGGAGCCGCGTGCCATGCTCACATTGCCCGCTTCGGTTTGAAGCTCGATCTCGTCGGGAATGACGCGCAGGTGCAGGCCGGCATCGAGCAGGCGATAGACGGCGCGCGGTGCGTAGAACTCCGACCAGTCGATGACGTAGGCGATGCTGGAGTTGGCGGGCGGTTCATTCGCGGTGATGCGTGCCGTCACCTGATCCCCGATCGCGTCCTGCCCGAAGGCGCCCGGGCGCAGCGCGGCGTAGTCGAGGTCGTAAGCCAGCGGCTGGGTCCAGCCGGACACGTCGTAGAAGGCAGTCTTGTCCTCGATCACGCGAGTCTCGAACAGGCCTTCGATGACGCGGTAATTCGCCTGTGCCAAGGGCACGACATAGGACTGGCCGGGTTGATAGCGCACGCCGGAGGCGGTCACGGCCCGGTCCAGTTCAAAGACATCGATCCGGTGGTGGGCCAGCAGGTCGAGGAAGGCGGCGAGGCGCCCCTCGTCGTGCGAGGTGAAGACGTAGGCGCTGGTCGCATTCTCACCGGCCAGACGCAGGCTTTCGCGAAAAAAGGCCTGCTGGTGGTTGAGCAGGTCCTGGCGGCGTGCGTGGCTGGCCCGGATGAGCGCGATGGCGGTGCGTGCCTGCTGACCGATCTTGTCGTCATAGCGCAGCGTGCCGCGCTCGGTGTCCTGGATGATGCCGCGGACCGAGCTCTGTTCGAACAGGTAGGGCACGCCGCCGAGCAGGCCCGGGTAGCTGGAGCCATAGCCCAGGTAGAAGTCGTCGAACCGTTCCTCGGCGACATAGAGCGCGCCTTCGGCGCTGAATTGCTCGTCGAGCAACTCGTTCATCTCGAGATTGAGCTCCAGTCCGGCCTGGCTGAGAAGCGGATGAAGGCCGTCCACCGGTCCTGGTGAGATGAAGAAGGTGGAGTTGCTGCCCATCTCGTGCAGGTCCGCGGCGACGTTCGGCATCCAGTGATGGGTTGCGTCCACGAGTGCGGCAGCTTCGGGCTGGGTCACGGGCAGCCATTGGCGGTTCAAGTCGAACCAGTAATGATTGGTCCGCCCCCACGGCCAGGAGCCGGTGTGCTCGCGATGCTGGGGGTCGGCAACCGGAGCCTCGGCATGATGGATGTTCACGTCGTGGGCAAAGCGGCTCGCCCCGTCCGGATTGATCAGGATGATCTGGTTGATCACCGTGGTTTCGAGCAGAGCCTCGATTTCCTCGCCCTGTGCTGCGGCGAGGAAGTAGAGCAGGGGCGCGCTGGAATCGTAGCCCGACGCCTCGGTTCCGTGCACGCCGTGGGTCATCTGGACGATGACCGGGGTCTCCTCGGTGACTTCAGCCGTGCGGCCGGGGTCAGAGAACGCCAGATGAGCCTCGCGAATCTCCTCCAGCCGGGCCTGATTCGCCGGGGAGGTGGTGGTCACGCGAAGGATGGGACGTCCGAAGTGGGACCGCCCGATCACCTCGATGCTGACTCGGTTGGAGGCGGCCGCTACGGCGCGGGCATAGCTATGGAGCATTTCCGGCGTGGAGATAATTTGCCCGGACGCAAAGCCGGTCACATCCTCCGGCTTGGGGATGGCGCTGTCATAGGTGACGTCCTGCGCGAGCAGGTCTTCAACAGGGCGCGGCGTGTAGGATTGGGCTTGCGCACCCACACTGATACACACGGCCGCGGCGGCGGCCAGCAAACGATTGAGCACTGTCTCTCCCCTGGATCTGATGTCCCGTAGTCCTTGCCCGAAGCGTAAAACGCACCGGGCCGGGGTCAAGCGTATGCGAACACTCAGCGCAAAGGGGTGATCGAAGCCGACCGGCGCGCTAGATGACGAGCGACGTAACCGACCAGGACCCTGCCATGCTTCTTGCCGCGCTCGCCCTCGTGATGACCCAGGCTTCGCCGGGCGACGATGTCATCGTTGTTTCCGGTGCCCGCACCGGCGAGGTGGCCGAAACGCTCGCCACTCCCGTCACGGTGTTCGACCGGGCGGAGCTGCGCCGGATCGGCGCTCAGCATATTTCCGAAGTCCTGAACCGCTCGCCGGGCGTTTTCATCAACCGGGGCAATGGCGTCGAGCATCTGACGGCGATCCGTTCGCCGGTCTTTACCGGCGGAGCCGGCGCGGGTTCATTCCTCTATCTGGAAGACGGTATCCCGCTGCGTGCGGCCGGATTTGCGAATATCAACGGGCTGTTCGAGGCGGTTGATGACCTGGCCGGTCAGATCGAGGTCGTTCGTGGCCCGGGCGCGGCCGTCTACGGGTCGAATGCGCTGCATGGCCTGGTCAATGTGATCACGCCGGAGCCGGACGAGGCCGGGCGGCTCGCCGAGCTGGAAGCGGGCAGCTTCGGGCGGGTGCGCGCTCGGACCTACGCGGGAGGCGAGACCGGCTTCGGGTCAGGCTTCATCGGTCTGGGGCTGCGTCACGAGGACGGGTGGCGTGAGGACGCGCAGCTTGATCGCTACACGCTCCAGACGCGTCTGGATGGCGCGGCCGGCGCGCTCGACTGGTCGCTGCGCGCCAGCCTGGTCGATCTCGATCAGGAAACGGCGACCTATGTGAGCGGCTTCGAGGCGTATGAGAACGAGGCGCTGTCGCAACAGAACGCCGATCCGGAAGCCTTCCGCAATGCGCGCGCGGCCCGGATATCTCTGCATCTTGATCAGAACCTTTCGCAGAACTGGCGCGCCACGGGGGCCGTCTACGGGCGTTCGAACGAGATGGATTTCCGGCTCCATTTCCTGCCGAGCGAGGCGCTGGAGACCACCGGGCACGACTCGCTGGGTTTGCAGTCCGCGCTGGTGCGCGAGACCGAGACAAGCCGGTTCATGCTGGGCATCGATGGCGAATGGACAAACGGCTTCCTGATCGAGAATCAGACCCAGCCGGGCTTCGGCAGCTTTCCCCAGGGGCTTCACTATGACTATGCCGTTGAGGCCGGTGTGGCGGCCGTGTTCGCGCAGGGGCGCTATGAGCTGAGCGAGCGGCTGTCGCTGGAAGGTGGCGCCCGCCTGGAGCAAACACGCTACGACTATGACAATCGCACTGCCAACGGCGTGACCGGGCGGTATCTGCGGCCGGCCGACCGGACCGACAGCTTCACCACATTTGCGCCGCATGCCGGCGTGGTCTTCGACGCGACCGACCGGCTTCAGCTGTTTGCGCGTGCGGCCCGCGGCGTGCGCGCGCCTCAGACCGCAGAGCTTTATCGCCTCGATTCCGGTCAGCAGGTCGGCGGATTCGATCCTGAAGAGCTGGACAGCCTGGAGGCGGGCCTGCGCATGCAGAGCTGGGCCTCGGGCCGGATCGAGCTGGTCGGGTTCACCATGGACAAGACCAATGTCTTCTTCCGCGATGCCAATGGCTTCAACGTGTCGGACGCGGAAACCACGCATGACGGCGTGGAGGCAAGCCTGGTCCAGCCGCTGGGCGAGCGGCTGACGGTTTCAGCCTCGGTAACCTGGGCCGTTCACGAATACGCGTTTGCCGATGCCACGGAGGGCATTGCGCCAGGCAACCGGGTCGATACCGCGCCGGAATGGCTGTGGAATGTGCGCGCGGTCTGGGAGCCGACATTCGACAGCCAGGTAGAGGCGGAGTGGATCCATGTCGACGAGTATTTCGCCGATGCGGCCAATACGGCGCACTATGACGGCCACGACCTGTTGAACCTTCGCGCTCGCTACACGTTGCGGCCGGGGTTGGACGTGTTTTCGTCGATCCGAAATGTCCTCTATGACCGTTATGCGGAACGGGCCGACTACGCCTTCGGCAATTACCGCTACTTCCCGGGCGAGCCCCGCAGTGTTTCGGTTGGAGTTCGCCTTTCAAGGTGAATCGAGGCGGGTTCAGGCTGGCAGGCGTCTCTGAGGTATACGAGGAGCGACCTTCTACATCGCTTTTCGCAACCAGGTCGGCAGGAGGCCCGTGTTTGCAAGGCCGTTGCGTGGACGCAGGAAGTCCTGCGCCGGCTCAATGCCGCGAAACAGCGCAACCCGCGCTCCGTTCTCTTGCAGCGCCATCACATAGGATTGCAGGAAAGCAGCGCCGGTTTCGTCGATCGGATGGACGATGGCTGTCTTCACCGGGCGAGAAAAGGCTGCCCGCGCGAGCTTGGCCAGGCTTCGCGCTTCGAGCGGCTTCATGGCAAGCCGGGCTCCGCTCAGGTCGAGCAGCAACCGGTCGATTCCGGGATGGGCCGCCAGCATATCGTCGCAACGGGCAAACGCGTAGTCGCAATCCTGCCAGTCCAGAATACCGGTCTGGGTGGCGATCATGCATGTACCTTGCACGACAATCTCGAAGGCCATTACCTGCACCTCATATACTGAATGTATTCAGTATATGAGGTATTCTGAACGAAGTGTGAGTATGGAATATCCGGTTACACATCCGCGCTAGTCAGCTTTGATGGCAATGCGGGGGTCTACCGGCTTCCCAGATAGAGTTCCTGGGGCTGGATGATACGTTCGATCTCGACCCTGATCTGTTTCATGAAAGATAATGCGGGAACCGGGCGTGCACCGGTTTCCAGCGCATGAAGGTATTTGGCCGCCCCCTTCAAGGAGCCGCAGATGGCCAGGCAGATGCCGAGCCGCTCCAGCTTGTCGGCAAATGCGACAAGCAGCTCGCGGCCCTGGGGCGCTTCGGGCTCGACCACAGCCGCGACGACCGGGCGGGGAAAAACCGACGTGACGAGTTCGGCAAGCTGGTCGGCTTCGATGCCGGTCAGGTCCAGGCGGGCGCCTCGCAGGTCGAACAGGACTTGCGTGAGAGAGGTGTCCCGATCCAGCCAGGCTGCGCAGACCTCGAAGGCGTCCTCAAGCTCGGCCCAGCCGAGCCGGCCGGACTGGGTGGCGACGAGTCGGGGGCCGCGGTGCTGGATTTCGATGGTCATGGCTCGCTCCTGAGCGAATGGGAAGCTCTTCGTCTTTTACCCTGCGCTCCGACCCTGAATCATTGCTTAGCCGAGTGAACGTGCCGGGCGGCTCGTGCTTGCCTTGAGCGTGCGGCGCGCGCTACCTGCTCACAGACCGACACGCGCAGGAGACCGCCATGATCGAACGTTCCGGAGCACAGCATCTTGTCGACGCGCTGGTGGCGCAGGGCACGGACCTGGCGTTCGGCGTGCCCGGCGAGAGCTATCTGGCCGTGCTCGATGCGCTGGTCGATGCCGGAGACCGGATCCGCTTCATCACCTGCCGCCACGAGGCCGGGGCCGCGAATATGGCCGAGGCCTATGGCAAGATGACTGGCCGGCCGGGTATCTGCATGGTCACGCGCGGACCGGGCGCGACCCATGCGGCCATCGGTGTGCACACCGCGATGCAGGACTCCACGCCGATGATCCTGCTGATCGGCCAGGTGGCGCGAAACATGCGCGAGCGCGAGGCCTTTCAGGAGATCGAGTATCGCCGCTTCTTTGCCGATCAGTGCAAATGGGTGGCCGAGATCGACGATCCGGCCCGTGTGCCAGAATTCATGGCGCGCGCCTACGCCACTGCCATGAACGGACGTCCCGGACCCGTCGTGCTGGCCCTGCCTGAAGATATGCTCGTGGAAACGGCTGAGGCCGCGCCGGTGCCGCGCGTCGAGCCGGCCCGCGCTGCGCCTTCGAAGGATGCGATCGCGGAGATCAAGGCGCGCCTCGAAGCGGCGGAACGTCCCTTCCTGCTGCTCGGCGGCGGCGGCTGGGACGCGGCGGCGGTCAACGATGCGCGCCTGTTTGCGGAGCGCAACGGCCTGCCCGTTGGCTGCACGTTTCGGGCGAAAGATTATTACGACAATACACGGCCCAATTATGCCGGCGATGTCGGCATCGCCCCGAATCCCAAACTCGCTGCGCGTGTACGCGACAGCGACCTCGTGATTGCGCTCGGACCGCGGCTCGGGGAGATGACCACGTCCGGCTATACGCTGTTCGAAGCGCCAGTGCCGCGCCAGAGTCTTATCCATATTCACCCCGGCGCCGAGGAACTGGGACGGGTGTTCCAGCCCGCACTCGCCGTCAACGCATCGATCGGCGAGGCGGCGCGCATGCTCAAATCCATTCGGGTCGAAAACCCCGCCTGGGCCGGTCAGGCCGAAGCGGCGCACGCCGAGTTCGAGGCGTTTTCCACACCA
Source organism: Marinicauda sp. Alg238-R41 (assembly GCF_947331485.1). Lineage (NCBI taxonomy): Bacteria > Pseudomonadati > Pseudomonadota > Alphaproteobacteria > Maricaulales > Maricaulaceae > Marinicauda > Marinicauda sp. Alg238-R41. Next base: position 1,578,125 of record NZ_CAMZOJ010000001.1, read on the forward strand.
GTCGAGGTCGAGCGCGGGGTCAATCTGTCCAAGGTGTTCGCCGAGCTGTCGGGACTGGTGAAGAAGGACGCCATTGTCACCAACGGGGCGGGCAATTACGCGGCCTGGCTGCATCGCTTCTTCAAGCACCGCAGCTACCGGACCCAGCTGGCTCCGACATCCGGCGCGATGGGTTATGGCGTGCCGGCAGGGGTGGCCGCGAAGATCATGGCGCCCGAACGCGAGGTGATCTCGGTTAATGGCGATGGCTGCTTCCTGATGTGCGGGCAGGAGCTGGCGACAGCGATGCATTATGGTGCGAACGTGATCTTCATCGTGGTCGACAATGGCGCCTACGGCACGATCCGCATGCATCAGGAACGCGAATACCCGAACCGGGTTTCGGGCACGGACCTGACCAATCCGGACTTCAAGAAATTCGCCGAGAGCTTCGGTCTGTACGCCACAACGATCGAGCATGAAGACGAGTTCGGCGCCGCGTTCAAACGTGCGCGCCGGGCCAAACGCCCCGCCATGATCGTGATCCGCGGCGATATCGAGACCATTGCCCCGGGCCGTACGCTGAGCCAGGTGCGCGGTACGGCCTGAGCGCAGGGCGAGGCGCTAGCTGAGGAAAGTGCGCACGCGCTCAATGACGCGGGCATCGCGCAGTACGCCGCGATGGCCGAGGCCTTCATAGAGCTCCAGTTCCGCGCCAGGCCAGACGCGGGCGATTTCGCTCGACGAAGCGGCCCGCGCAATCTGGTCGCCCGTGCCGTGAACGAAGAGCGCCCTGGCTGTCATCGAGGGAGCGTCGCGCGCCACGTCGAAATGATCGATCGGCTCGCCGAAGCGGCGTTCCAGCCCCTCCAGCATCAAGCGTACGGCACGATGGCTGAGACCGGCCGAGCGGCCGTGAAAGCGGACGTTTTCCGGCAGCGAGCGCGGTGCGCCGAGGGAGACGAACCGGTCCGGAGAGAGCCCATGGCGGCTCATCGCGATGACGGCGGACGGCGTGCCCATGGAGTGAGCGACCACCGCGAAGGGCTGGCCGTACGTGTCCGCGGCGGCTGCCAGGCCGGCCCCGAATTCCGGCATCATGGCCTTACGTCCCTCGCTCTGCCCGTGAGCTGGACCATCGATCAGTACGACCTTGAAGCCGGATTGCAGCAGGGCGTCCGCGTGGGTGGCAAGATCGGCGCTGTCCGCTTCCCAGCCGTGCTGGAAGAAGACGGCAGGCCCGTCGCCGCCGACGTAGGCGCGCTGCCGGCCGACCGGCCCCTGGAAGGTCTCTGCCCGAAGCGTGTCGAGGATTTCGCGTCCCCGCTCGGTCTGGCTGCGCACGCGCGGCGTCACGAACTGGGAGACGGCGCGGCGCTGGAATGTCTGCGGGGTGATGAAAGCGGCCGCATTGGCCAGCATGACGGTCGAACGGGAGGTGGCGGTCACGTGCGGGTCTCTCACTGATGGGAGGTCATCTTCGCAAGTGCAGCGAAGGAAGGAAAGCGCCGGGTCCCGTATGATGCGCTGCCAAAAGATTATGGCGGTGCCGTATTCAACTGCCCGACGTGACCGCGGCGCTGGTGGCAGCCGTCGTGGATGCGGTGATGGCGGCGATCATCGCGGCTTGCGCGGCCAGCACGGCCGAAAGCGCATTGACACTGCCGAGCGGCAGGTCCGCTCCGCCTGTCGTATGAACCAGATAGGCCAGGCGCGCCTTCGCGTGTCCGGCGCTTGTCATGTGCCGGGGCAGAGCCTGCATGATGTCCTTGATCGCGGCGAGATCCTCGCGGGTCATCCCCTGGACGGCCCACTCCATGGTCAGACTGCGGTCGGAGCGGTGTTTCAGGTAGGCGCTGGTGCGCCGCGCGGTCTCCAGCGTGTCGAAGCAGGCGAGCACCTCGTGCGGATCGCGGTCGAGCAGGGCACTCAGACGGGCGCCTTCGCGCTTGTGGCTTCTGGCGTGTTTGTTGTCGGCGAATACGGCGATTGCGGCGTCCCGTGCGCGCTTCACGCTCTCGGGTGCATCGTCGCGCGCGGCATGACCGGCGGCGAAGGTGTCGGTGACCGCATCGTTGCGACGCCACCAGGGCGGGTTGAGGGCGCGTTTCAGCTCGAAAAAGCGGCGCATCGTGTAGCTGGAGAGCTCGCCCGAGATCGACAATACCAGCGCGGCGCGGGCCCCGCCGGCATGAAGGCGCGGTCCGGCCTCGCGTTTTGCCTGTTCGCGCAGCTGGCCTCGCGCGTCGAGAAAGCGCTCCGCCGGGATATCGTTCGCAGCCAGGATCGCTGCATAGACCCAGCGCAGATTGCCCGATGGGGCGGAGGAGGAAAACCAGCCCCCGCCGCCCAGACCGGATGTCAGCGCCTCATAGCGAGAACGCGTCGCCTCATTGCATTGCGTTGCGGTTCTCGACGAGGGCAGCAGCGCCGCAGCGGCAAACCGCGTGCCGGTGGAATCCGGGCGCGGACGCCCGGCGCGAAGCGCCTCTTCGATCTGGAAGAAGCGGGTCAGCGTTTCGGTCATGGTCACTCCCCCGACCGCAATAAAAGGGCGGACCCGAAGAGGCCCGCCCTTTCATGTCTAACACATGGCTCCAGCGCGCCTAGCGGCTGCCGCCGGACCCTGTTTCGGCATCGTCTTCGGCACCGGTCCCGCCCGAGCGGCCCTCGGCGTAGCCGTCAAGGTCGACGCCGGTGTGGAAGCCGATGAAGGCCCATTCGTCCGCCTTCTGTTCGATCAGCTTGGAGACCGGTGTGCCTGCGCCATGGCCGGCACGCGTCTCGATACGGATCAGTGCCGGCTCATCCCCGGTATCGGCCTCCTGCAATGCGGCCGTGTACTTGAAGGAGTGACCGGGCACGACGCGGTCGTCGGTGTCGGCGGTGGTCACCATGATGGCCGGATACTCGGCGCCGTCCTCTATGTTCTGATAGGGCGAATAGGTGCTGAGATAGTCGAACATCTCCGGGTCTTGCGGGCTGCCGTAATCGTCGACCCAGAACCGGCCGGCGGTGAACTGGTTGAACCGCAGCATGTCCATCACGCCCACACCCGGCAAAGCCGCGGCGAACAGATCGGGACGCTGGTTCGTCACGGCACCGACAAGCAGGCCGCCATTGGACCGGCCCGAAATGGCGAGGTTGGCCGGGCTGGTCCAGCCCAGATCGATGAGTTCCTCGCCGGCATTGGCAAAGTCGTCGAAGACGTTCTGCTTGTTGAACAGGCGGCCGGCATCGTGCCAGTCGCGGCCGTATTCGGCACCGCCGCGCAGGTTCGCGACCGCATAGACGCCGCCCATTTCCATCCATTGCAGGTTGGAGGTGGAGAAGGTGGGCGTCAGCGAGATGGCGAAGCCGCCATACCCGTAGAGCAGGGTCGGCTGCTCGCCGTTAGGCTCGACATCACGATGATGCACGATGAACATCGGGATCTGAGCGCCGCCGGTGCTTTCGTAGAAGACCTGCTCGACGACGAAATCGTCCGGGTTGAAGGTCAGGTCCGGCTCGCGGAACACCTCGCTCTCGCCGGTTTCGACATTGTAGCGATAGATGGTGGTCGGCCGGTTGAAGCTGGTGAAGGAGTAGAAGGTTTCCGGATCGTCGGCTTCGCCGCCGAAACCGCCAGTGGCTCCGATTCCGGGAAGTTCGACCTCGCGAACCAGCTCGCCTTGCGTCGTGTAGACGCCGACGGCCGACTTCACGTCCTCAAGACGCTCGACGATCAGGTGACCGCCCACGAGGGAGACGCCTTCGATGGGAGCCTCGCTTTCGGCGATGACGTCTGTGAGCTCGTCCGGGTTCTCCAGATCAACACTCACGACACGGCCGTTAGGCGCATCGAGATCGGTGAAGAAGAGGAAGCGGGAGCCTTCATTGCCGATGTAATAGTGGTTGTTGGCAAAGCCCTCGAAAATCTCGACCGGCTCGGCATCGGGCGTATCGAGATCGAGCACCGAAATTCCCGACCCGTCGGTTCCGCGCCAGGAGTTGATGACCAGATACTCGCCGTCATCGGTCTCGCCGACACCCCAGCCGATTTCAGGGTTTTCCGCATCGGAAACGACTTCGCGGTCCTGGCTCTGCGGCGTCCCGATTTCGTGGAAGTAGGCTGCCTGATTCACGTTGAGGGATGTGAATTGTTCGCCTTCTTCCGGCTCGGGGTAGCGAGAGTAGTAAAAGCCCGATCCGTCCTTGGCCCAGCTCACGCCGGAGAACTTGACCCATTCGATCCGGTCTCCGACCGGTTCGCCGTTCTCGATGTCGAGCACTTCGATCGTACGCCAGTCCGACCCGCCGTCCTGGATGGAATAGGCGAGATAGCGCCCGTCCGGGCTCGGCCAGGCGCCGGCCAGCGCCACCGTGCCGTCTTCGGACCAGGTGTTAGGATCGATCAGGACGCGCGGCTCACCGTCCAGACTGTCCTGGACGTAGAAGACCGACTGGTCCTGAAGCCCGTCATTGCGGCTGAAGAAATACTTGCCGCCTTCCTTGTCGGGCAAGGAGAAGCGCTCATAGTCGTAAAGCTCTTCCATCCGGTCGGCGATCGCCTCGCGGCCGGGGATTTCTTCCAGATACGCGAAGGTCAGCGCGTTCTGGGCCTCGACCCAGTCGGCGACTTCCGGGTTTTCGCGCACATCGTCCTCGAGCCAGCGATAGGGGTCGGCGACCTCTACCTCGCCGCGTTCGGCGGACTGATAGGTGTCGGTATGATCGACCCGGCGGGTCTCGGGGTAATCCAGGGCCACATCAATCTCGCGTTCGCTTTGAGCGGTATCGCTGGCGTCTGCCGCCGTGTTTTCGGCAGTTTCGTTCGTCCCGGTGTCAGCCGGCTGGCTGCAGGCGGTCAGAGCCAGAGCAGATGCGGCGCTCATCAAAATCAGTCTCATGGATGGTTTCCCCTAGGGTTTTTGGCGTTGGCCAGAAGGTAGGGAGCGCAACCGCCCCTGTCGATACGTGACGCGGTCGACTACATAAATTCGCGATGGATGATACTCGCCTCCCTTCGACGCTGCCGCAGCGGTTTTCCGACTGGTTCGCCTCGCGCGGCTGGGCGCCGCGTGCCCACCAGCTGGAGATGATCGAGGCGGCGCGGCGCGGCGAGGACGCCTTGCTGATCGCGCCGACCGGGGGCGGCAAGACGCTGGGCGGTTTCCTGCCGAGCCTTGTCGATCTGGCCGGGCGCGTGGAGGGGCAGGGCCGCGACCGGCCCTACCGGCTGCATACTTTGTATATTTCGCCGCTCAAGGCGCTGTCCCAGGACGTGGCGCGCAATCTGATGACGCCCGTGGAGGAGATGGGGCTGGCCCTGCGCATCGAGACGCGCACTGGCGACACGCCGCAATCGAAACGCGCGCGACAGCGTCAGCGGCCACCCGACATTCTACTGACAACACCCGAGCAAGTGGCACTGTTTGCCGCACAGGAGAACGGGGAGGCCTTCTTTGCCGACCTGCAGGCCGTCATTATCGACGAAGTCCATGCACTGGCGCCGGGAAAGCGGGGCGACCTGCTGGCGCTCGGCCTGGCGGCCATTGCGAATTATGCGCCTGCCGCGCGCCGCGTCGGTCTGTCGGCGACGGTCAAGGACGTGGACGGTCACGCGCGCTGGCTTGCCCGGCAGAGTGAGGCAGAGCCGCGGTTTGCTACCGTGATTACCGGTAGTGCGGGGGCATCGCCGCAGGTCGACATCCTGACGCCGGATGACCGGATCCCCTGGGCGGGCCATTCGGGCAAGCATGCGCTGTCGGCCGTTTACGCGCAGCTCAAGGACGCGCGCCTGTCGCTGATCTTTGTCAACACACGCTCCCAGGCCGAGATGATCTTTCAGGGCCTGTGGTCGATCAATGACGACAACCTGCCCATCGCGCTTCACCACGGCAGTCTGAGCGTCGAGCAGCGCCGGAAGGTGGAAGGCGCGATGGCGGCTGGCGCGCTCAAGGCGGTGGTGTGCACCTCCACCCTCGATCTCGGAATTGACTGGGGCGATGTGGACCTGGTGCTGCAGATGGGCGCGCCCAAGGGCTCAGCGCGCCTCATCCAGCGGCTTGGCCGGGCCAATCACCGTCTGGACGAAGCATCGCGCGCCGTTCTGGTGCCGACCAACCGGTTCGAGCATCTTGAATGCATGGCGGCTCGCGAAGCGGTCGCGGAGAAGACGCTCGACGGCGAGCCGTTGCGCGCCGGCGCACTCGATGTGTTGGCCCAGCACGTGATGGGGCGAGCCTGCGGCGACCCCTTCCTGCCCGACGCGCTTTATCGCGAGGTGACGTCGGCGGCGCCATACGCCCATCTGCATCGCGAGACGTTCGACCGGGTCGTGGAGTTCGTTGCGAGCGGGGGCTATGCGCTGGCGAGCTATGACCGGTTCCGCCGCATCGTGGTCTCGCGATCCGATGGCCGGTACCGGGCGCGCAACCGCGACGTGGCCCAACGCCATCGGATGAATATCGGGGCGATCGTGGAAAGCCCGATGCTCAATGTCAGGCTGGTCGCGCCCGGCTCCTCGGCGTCGAACCACGCCCGGGGCGGCCGGCAACTCGGCCAGGTGGAGGAGTGGTTCGCCGATCAGCTGAGCCCCGGCGACACCTTCCTGTTCGCCGGTCAGATCCTGCGCTTCGAAGGTGTCACCGTCAGCGAATGCCTGGTCAGCCGGTCTGCCGCCGATACGCCCAAAGTGCCCAGCTGGAATGGCGGCAAGTTCCCCTTGTCGACCTATCTGGCCTCGCGGGTGCGTGATCTGGTGCACGATCCAGAGCGCTGGGGTGCACTGCCGGTTCCGATCCGCCAATGGCTGGGTCTGCAGAAGCTGAAGTCCCGGTTGCCTGCGCCCGACCGGCTGCTGGTGGAGACCTTTCCGCGCGGCAACCGCTATTACCTGGTCTGCTACCCGTTCGAGGGCCGGCTGGCCCACCAGACGCTCGGCATGTTGTTGACGCGGCGGCTGGAGCGGGCAGGGCTGAAGCCCCTGGGCTTCGTGGCCAACGAATATGCGCTCTCGGTCTGGGCATTGGAGGATATGTCCGGTGTCGATATGGGCGCGCTGTTCGACGAGGACATGCTGGGCGACGATCTCGATGCCTGGCTTGCCGAGAGCGCCTTGATGAAGCGGACCTTCCGCACCTGCGCGGTGATTGCGGGCCTGATCGAACGACGCTTTCCCGGACAGGAGAAGACGGGCCGCCAGGTCACGTTCTCAGCCGACCTGATCTATAACGTGCTGCGCGAGCACGAGCCCGATCACATCCTGCTTCAGGCCGCCTGGGAGGATGCCGGGTCGGGCTTGCTGGACATTCGCCGGCTGTCGGACGCGTTGCGACGCGTGGCGGGGCGGATCGATCACGTTGCGCTGGAGCGCATCTCCCCTCTTGCCGTGCCGGTGATGCTGGAGATCGGGCGCGAGCCGGTCGCGGGGGCAGCCCAGGACGCGGTCCTTGAAGAGGCAGCCCAGGACATCATCGCCGAGGCGATGAGCAATTAGGTCAAAACGGGCCTTCTACCCATTCTTCGGCGTCATACCAATTACTTTCGTCGAGCGGGCAGTCCTCCCGAAACTGAGCTGCCGCGTGCCTTATTGACGCATTCCCCGTTCCGCGCGCCTCGATTCGATGGTTGCACTTTGAGCAAATCGCAATAATTCCGGGCACGTGCCCATAATCACCCTCGACTTCGTCTTCGTATATGTCGACGCGCACCTTCATCTTTGTCCCCTTCGCTTTCTCTAATATTACATTCCTTATCATTACTCTGAGTCTTCTGGTCTCTGGCTCGCGAAGGCTGTTTCGGGTCGATAAAAGCGCTTCTTCGAAAAACTGACGTTGACGTGAACGTCAACTTGTCCCACCGTGCCGGCCATGATCCAGCCTGCCGGACCCGATGCACTCTTCTCGATCCGCGACCTGGCCGAGACGTTCGACGTCACGCCCAGGACGTTGCGCTTCTATGAGCAGAAGGGGTTGCTGACGCCCAAGCGGCGTGGCTCGACCCGGCTCTATACCGCCGCGGACCGTGCCCGGCTCGTCCTGATCCTGCGCGGCAAGCGGGTCGGGTTCTCGCTCGATGAAATCAAGGAGATGCTCGACCTCGAAGCGCTGGATTCGCGCGGGACGGCCCATCTTGAAAATTCGTTGAACCGGTTCCGGGAGCGTATCGGCATTCTCAAGCGCCAGCGCGACGATCTGGAAGAGGCGCTGGCCGAACTTCGCGCCGGGTGCAGCTGGATAGAAGATCGCTTGGCCAATCGTGAACCGCCTGAAGACATCAAACGCCGCGCGCGTGCTTTCGAACTGCTCGCCGCGGCCCGCCTGACCCCTTGGACGGGAAGTTCACCCGAATAGATTCGAGCGTATCGCTCACCCACGCACACACCCAACGTCCGGAGTTTTGAGACCCATGCCCAGCTATCGCGCCCCCCTTCGCGACCATCGCTTCGTCCTCAACGAGCTGCTGAACGTCCAGCAGTACAACAATATCGAGGGCTTCTCAGAAGCGACGCCCGACATCATCGACGCCGTGCTCGAAGAGGGCGGCAAGTTCTGCGAAAACGTGCTCTACCCGCTCAACAAGGTGGGCGACCGCCAGGGATGTAAACTGAAGAGCGACGGCGAAGTCGAAGTCCCGGAAGGCTTTGCCGACGCCTATACGCAGTTCACCGAGGGCGGCTGGACGGCGATTTCCGGCGACCCCAAATATGGCGGCCAGGGCCTGCCGGAATATGTCGGCCTGGCCATGGGCGAGATGATCACGTCCTCCAACATGGCATTCGGCATGTATCCGGGTCTGACTGGCGGCGCGGCGCGCGCGCTGCATGCCGGCGGCACGGATGAGCAGAAAGAACTCTACCTGCCGAAGATGATCACGGGCGAGTGGTCGGGCACGATGAACCTGACCGAGCCCCATTGCGGCACCGATCTGGGCATGCTGCGCACCAAGGCCGTTCCCAATGGCGACGGCAGTTATGCGATCACCGGCCAGAAAATCTGGATCTCGGCCGGCGAACACCCGATGAGCAAGAATATCGTTCACCTGGTGCTGGCCCGCATCGAGGGCGCGCCCGAAGGTGTGAAGGGAATCTCCCTCTTCGTGGTCCCCAAATTCCTGCCGGACGAAAACGGAGAGCCGGGCGAGCGCAACGACCTCCAGTGCGGCGGCCTGGAAGAGAAGATGGGCATTCACGGCAATGCCACCTGCGTCATGAATTACGATGGTGCGAAGGGCTGGCTCGTCGGCGAGGAACACAAGGGCCTCAAAATCATGTTCATCATGATGAACGAGGCGCGCCTGGGCGTGGGCCTGCAAGGGATGGCACTGGCCGAGACCGCGTACCAATACTCGGTTGATTTCGCCCGGGACCGCCTTCAGGGCCGCTCCCTGACCGGACCGAAAAATCCCGACGGGCCGGCCGATCCGATCATCGTGCACCCTGATGTGCGCCGCATGCTGCTCGATCAGAAAGCCTTCGTGGAAGGCGCCCGCGCGCTCACGCTGTGGACTGCGCTGCAAGGCGATCTGGAACAGAAGCACCCCGACGAGGAGGTTCGCGAGAAGGCCGCCGACTACATGGCGCTGCTGACCCCGATCATCAAATCCTACCTGACCGAGAAGGGCTACGACTCGGTCTCGCAGGGCCTCCAGGTTCATGGCGGGTCCGGCTTCACGGCCGAATGGGGTGTCGAGCAGACGCTGCGTGACGCGCGCATCACGCTGATCTACGAAGGCACGAACGGCATTCAGGCGCTCGATCTGGTCGGACGCAAGCTGGCCATGAAGGGCATGCGCCCGATCAACACCTTCTTTGCCGAGCTGGATGCGTTCGTGGCCGAGAACCAGGGCAGCGGCGATCTCGAGCCCTTCGTGAAGGGGCTCGCGGAAACCAAGGCCAAGCTTCAAAAAGCCACCAGCTGGCTGGTCGAGAAAGGACTTGAGAATTTCGACAATGCCGGTGCGGCATCGAGCGAGTATCTCAACCTCTTCGGCCTGACCTGCTTTGCCTACATGTGGGCGAAGATGGCCAAGGTCTCGCTGGCAAAGCTGGAAGAGGGCTCAAGCGACCCGATCTATGAGTCCAAGATGAAGACCGGCCGCTACTTCCTTGCGCGCTGGCTGCCGCAGGCCGACATGCATCTCGCGCGCATCGAAGCGGGCGCGGAGCCGCTCATGGCGCTCGAAGCCGAGGCCTTCTAGCACCTGATCCCTGTCTCGCCTGCGGCTCTGGCCGCGGGCGAGGCTGCTTTCAGAAGTCGGTCCGCCAGCAAAGCCCAAGACGGGCAAGGGCAGGTCAGGCCGCTCAATCGACAGTAGGAGACACACGATGAACGCCCAGGTTCTGCAGACCGCGAAACCCGACTGGCTCGACCAGGAAGACGTGAACATGTACGACCACGCCGTGCGTGGCTTCCTGACCAAGGAATGCCTGCCCCACGGAGATCGCTGGGAGAAGGAAGGCCAGGTCGACCGGGAAATCTGGAACAAGGGCGGCGAGGCCGGTCTGCTGTGCCCGGCGGCGCCGGAGGAATACGGCGGCGCGGGCGGCGACTGGCGCCATGACTACGTGTTCCACATGGCCGTCTCCGAACTGGGTATCGACGGCTGGGGCGCAAGCCTGCATAATTCCATCGTCGGCCCCTATGTGTGGCATTACGGCTCGGAAGAGCAGAAGCAGCGCATCATTCCGAAGATGATCTCCGGCGAGTACGTCGGCGCGATCGCGATGACCGAGCCGGGCGCAGGCTCCGACCTGCAGGGTGTGAAGACCACGGCCGTCAAGGACGGCAACGGGTACCGCATCAACGGGTCGAAGACCTTCATCACCAATGGCGGCACGGCCAATCTGATCGTGGTCGTAGCCAAGACCGACCCGAAAGCCGGTGCGAAGGGCACCTCGCTCTTCCTGGTGGAGACCGACAATGCCGAAGGCTTCCGCCGCGGGCGCAATCTCGACAAGGTCGGCTTGAAGGCGCAGGATACCGCAGAGCTCTTTTTCGAAGACATGTGGGTGCCCGCCGACGCGCTTCTGGGCGATGAGGAGGGCCGCGGCTTCATCCAGCTTATGGAGCAGCTCCCCCAGGAACGCCTGCAGATCGCCGTCCAGGGTGTCGGCATGATGAAGCGCGCGCTCAACGAGACGATCGCCTACGTCAAGGAGCGCCAGGCGTTCGGCAAGCCTGTGATGGCTTTCCAGAACACGCAGTTCAAGCTGGCCGAGCTCAAGACAAAGGCGACCATCGCCGAGGTCTTCTGCCAGTACTGCTCCGATCTGCTGATCAAGGGTCAGCTCGATGCCTCGACCGCATCCATGGCGAAATACTGGGTCACCGATATCCAGTGCGAGCTGGTGGACGAATGCGTGCAGCTGCACGGCGGCTACGGCTTCATGAACGAATACCCGATCGCGCGCATGTGGCGCGACGCCCGGGTGCAACGCATTTACGGCGGCACGAACGAGATCATGAAACTGCTGATTTCGCGCACGCTTTAAGACACTCGAATCCAGGTCAAACCGGAGGATCCCCTCATGACTGAAGCTTACATCTACGACTCCGTGCGCACGCCGCGCGGCAAAGGCAAGAAGAACGGTTCGCTGCACGAGGTGACGGCTCTCCAGCTGGCGACCCAGCAGCTTGAGGCGATCCGCGATCGCAACAACCTGGATACGAACTTCGTCGACGACGTGATTCTGGGCTGCGTCAGCCCGGTTGGCGAGCAGGGCGCGAACATCGCCCGGGCTGCCGCGCTGAACGCCAAGTACGCCGAGACCGCATCCGGTTTCCAGGTCAACCGTTTCTGCGCCTCGGGCCTGGAAGCAACCAACCTGGCCGCAGCCAAGGTGATGTCGGGTGAAGCCGACATGGCGATCGGCGGCGGCGTCGAAGCGATGAGCCGCGTGCCGATGGGCAGCGATGGCGGCGCCATGGTGGTCGATCCGGAAATGGCATTTGACCACTATTTCGTGCCGCAGGGCGTCTCGGCCGACCTGATCGCGTCCAAATACGGCTATTCACGCAGCGACGTGGATGCCTACGCGATGGAATCGCAGAAGCGCGCGAAGAAAGCCTGGGATGAGAAGCGCTTCGAAAAGTCGATCGTGGCGGTGAAGAACCAGCTCGGCCTGGTCCAGCTCGACCATGACGAGCACATGCGCCCCGAAACCGACATGCAGTCGCTGGGCAGCCTGAAGCCCAGCTTCAAGGACCTTTCCGCCTTTGTCGGTCTCGACAAGGTCGCGATCCAGAAATATCCCGAAGTCGAGCGCATCGAGTTCGTCCATCATGCGGGCAATTCGTCGGGCATCGTGGACGGTGCCGCCGCCATCCTCGTCGGCTCGAAAGAGATGGGCGAGAAGCTCGGCCTGAAACCGCGCGCGCGGATCCGGGCCATGGCCTCGATCGGGTCTGAGCCGACCATCATGCTGACCGGTCCGGCCCCGTCGGCCCGCAAGGCGCTCAAGAAGGCCGGCATGAGCCCGGACGATATCGATCTCTATGAAATGAACGAAGCCTTTGCGGCCGTCGTCCTGCGCTTCATGGAAGATCTTGGCGTCGACCACTCCAAGACCAACGTAAACGGCGGCGCCATCGCCATGGGTCACCCGCTGGGCGCGACCGGCGCGATGATCCTGGGCACCGTGCTCGACGAGCTGGAGCGCACCGGCAAGGGCGTCGGCCTGGCCACGCTGTGCGTCGGCGGCGGCATGGGCACCGCGACCATCATCGAGCGCCTTTAAGCTAGGGGATTTGAGATCATGAGCTACACACACTTCAAATTTGAAACCGATGCCGACGGCATCGCTCTGATCACCTTCGACAGCCCGAACGTCTCGATGAACGTCCTGTCGAACAAGGTGATGGAAGAACTCGGCCAGATCGTCGAGAAAATCTCGTCCGACGACGCCATCAAGGGCGCCGTGATCACGAGCGGCAAGAAGGCGTTCTGTGCGGGCGCGGACCTGTCCGAACTCGGCGGCGGCATGGCGGAGCTGGAAGGCCTGTCGGAAACCGAAGCCAAGCAGAAATTGTTCGACACCGCTTTCCTGCTCAACACCAAGCTGCGCGAGCTGGAAACCTGCGGCAAGCCGATTGCCGCGGCGATCAACGGCCTGGCGCTGGGCGGCGGGTTCGAGGTCACGCTGGCCTGCCACTACCGGGTCATGGCGAACGATACCGGTGCGAAGCTGGGCCTGCCCGAATCCCTGGTGGGCGTCCTGCCGGGCGGTGGCGGAACGCAGCGCCTGCCGCGTCTGATCGGCGTGATGAATGCCGCCCCGATCATGCTGCAGGGCAAGCAGTTCGACGCCGACAAGGCCAAGGAACAAGGCGTCGTCCACGAGATCGCGCCCGTGTCTGAAATCGTTGCCAAGGCCAAGGCGCTGGTCAAGGAAGACAAGCTCGGCGCGAAGCAGCCTTGGGACCAGGACAAGTTCAAGATCCCGGGCGGGGGGCCTTACCATCCCGCCGGAATGCAGGTTTTCGCCGGCGCATCCCCGATGCTCCTGAAGGAAACCTACGCCAACTATCCGGCACAGCGTTACATCCTGTCCTGCGTCTACGAAGGTCTGCAGGTCCCGATGGATGCCGCGCTGCGCATCGAGAGCCGTTACTTCACCAAGCTGCTGATGCGTCCGGAAAGCCGGAACATGATCCGCTCTCTCTTCCTGTCCAAGCAGGCGCTTGAGAAAGGCGTCCGCCGTCCGCAAGGTCAGGACAAGGCCGAGATCAAGAAGATCGGCGTCATCGGCGGCGGCGGCTTCATGGGCGCGGGCATCACCACGGTATCGGCCCAGGCCGGCATCGAGGTGGTCGTGCTCGACAAGGACCAGGAAGGCGCCGACAAGGGCAAGCAGCATGCGCTCGATCACTTCGCCAAAGGCGTGAAGCGCGGCAAGCTGACCCAGGAGAAGGCCGATCAGCTCGGTGCGCTCATCACCGCGACCACCGACTATTCCGCGCTGAAAGACGTGGACCTCGTGGTCGAGGCGGTGTTCGAGGACTCCGATCTGAAAGCCAAGATCTACAAGATGATCGAGGAGCACCTGCCGGAGGGTGCGATCCTCGGCTCAAACACCTCGACCATTCCGATCACCTCGCTGGCCGGGAGCTCCCAGCGTCCCGAGGAGTTCATCGGCATCCACTTCTTCTCCCCGGTGGAGAAGATGAACCTGGTCGAGCTGATCGTCGGCGAGAAGACGGGCGACAAGGCGATCAGCCGCGCAATCGACTTCGTGGCCAAGATCAAGAAGACCCCGATTGTCGTGGCCGACACGCGCGGCTTCTACGCCAATCGCTGCGTCATGCGCTATATCGAGCAGGGCATGTACATGCTGACCGAAGGCGTGAAGCCGGCCCTGATCGAGAACGCTGCGAAGATGGCCGGCATGCCGGTCGGCCCGCTCTCGTTGCAGGACGAGGTCGCCATCGACCTTGGTTACAAGGTGCTGCAGCAGACCAAGAAGGATCTCGGGTCCGAGTTCGAGGAGACGCCGAACGCCGAAGTCATCGAGAAGATGTACGAGCTCGGCCGCTACGGGCGGAAGAACAAGAAGGGCTTCTACGTCTATTCCGACGATGGCAAGCGGCTCTGGGACGAGCTCGATCAGTTCGCTCCGAACGGCAAGCTGCTCGCCGAGCAGCCGAGCGTGCAGGAGATCAAGGATCGCATCCTGTACGCCCAGGCCCTGGAAGCGGCGCGCACGATGGAAGAAGACATCGTTGCCGATCCGCGCGAGGCCGATGTCGGCTCGATCCTGGGCTGGGGCTTCGCGCCCTATACTGGCGGTGTGCTGTCCTTCATCGACACGGTGGGCACGGCCGACTTCGTGGCCCGCGCCGACGAGCTGGCGAAGAAGTATGGCAAGCCCTTCGAGGTACCCCAGCTCCTGCGCGACATGGCGGCGAAGAAGGAAACCTTCTATGGGCGCTTCGGCGGCGCGAAGGCGGCCGCCTGAGAAACGTGGAGGAGGCTTGACGGGGCTTACCCCTGAGCCTCCTCCGCATCCGCTTTCAGGCGCGCGCGCTGCTGCTCCAGGGTCTGCGGGTAATTCTGCGTATCGCCGTAATCGAGAAACTTCGCATAGCGCAGGTGAGTCCCTTTGACGCGTTCGGCGTGCTTGATCGGACACCAGTACTGCTCGGTGCGCGAGGCGATCTCGTGGACATAGGCGAGCACGCCGTTGGCGTAGGAGCAGTAGAGGCAATTGATTTTTTGCAGCACGTTCAGATAGGGCAGGCGGTGGCGGTCGAACACCAGGTACTCGCGCCGCTTCACCTGCCGCAGCCCGTAGACGCGGAAGCAGATCGTCTGGAACAGGCTGGCCGTCAGATCGAGCAGCGCCACGGGAATCGCCACCGCATAGATGAAGGGCGCGGTAAGAATCTCCAACAGGCCAGCCTTCGCCAGAAACCGCCCCACCGACATTTTCAGCTTGTGATGGCGGGCGGTCATTTCGCGGCCGAAGACGGCCCGGCCTTCCTCCCAGCGCACCCCCAGCTCGCGCCGACGCGCGATCAGCTCCGTTTCCAGCTCGTCCTCCAGCGCGCGGATATGCGCGATGAGGTCGTTGATCGTGCGTCTCATGGGGCCAGTCTCCGCAACGGGGTGAGAGGGGTCAGTGTGGCACGGATGGCGGCGCAATGCGCCGCGTAAGGCGCTTATTCCGCGCGAGGATCACAAAAAGCCCAGGCTCGGGATCGGGCCTGGGCTTTTTGCGTTCTCAAGCCGTGCCGTCTGCTTGATCGCGCTGCGCAGCGGGCCTAGGTTCGCGCTCGGTTTTCATCCTTGCGGACACCGGTTCGCGCCCATCCCACTTTTCCGGATCCCGCCGACATGCGAAACGCCGACGCGCCCTCGTTCCAGGACCTGATCCTTACCCTGCAGCGCTACTGGGCCGATCAGGGCTGCGCCATTCTCCAGCCCTACGATACAGAGGTCGGGGCGGGGACCTTGCATCCTGCGACGACGCTGCGCAGCCTTGGTCCGAAGCCGTGGCGCGCGGCCTATGTCCAGCCTTCGCGTCGCCCCGGCGACGGGCGCTACGGCGAGAACCCGAACCGGCTGCAGCACTATTACCAGTTCCAGGTGCTGCTGAAGCCGAGCCCGGACAATCTGCAGGACCTCTATCTGGGCTCACTCGACGCGATCGGCATCGACCGCAAGCTGCACGATGTGCGCTTTGTCGAAGACGACTGGGAGAACCCGACTGTCGGGGCCTGGGGGCTTGGCTGGGAAGTGTGGTGCGACGGGATGGAAGTGTCCCAGTTCACCTATTTCCAGCAAGTCGGCGGGCTGGACGTGGAATTGGTCTCCGGCGAGCTGACCTACGGGCTGGAGCGCCTGGCCATGTACGTGCAGGGCGTCGAAAACGTCTATGATCTCGACTTCAATGGCGCCGGGATGAGCTATGGCGACGTGTTTCAGGAGAATGAGCGCCAGCATTCGGCCTTCAACTTCGAACACGCCGATGTCGACATGCTGATCGATTGGTTCAAGGGCGCGGAGACGCAGTGCCAGGCGTTGCTGAACCTGGAAAAGCCGCTGCCGCTTCCCGCCTATGACTGGTGTCTGAAAGCCTCCCACCTCTTCAACCTGGTCGACGCGCGCGGAGCGATCTCCGTGGCCGAACGCGCCAGCTGGATCGCAAGGGTTCGTGAACTCGCCAAAGGGTGCGCCAGCGCCTGGATGGCGATGGAAAAGGAAGCCGCGTAATGAGTGATCTCACCCTCTATCACTGCCCGGGCACGCGCTCGACCGGCACGCTCTGGCTGCTCGAAGAGATGGGCGCCGAGTATACGCTCGAAACCATCAATGTGCGCGCCGGACGGTCTGCCGAATATCTCAAGATCAATCCCAGCGGCAAAGTCCCGGCCATCCGCCACAAGGGCCAGACGCTGGGCGAGCTGTCGGCCATCTCGCTCTATCTGTGCGATGTCTTTCCGGAGGCCGGTCTCGCGCCGGCGCTCGACGATCCGAAGCGCGCGCAGCATTATTTCTGGCATGTCTATCGGCCTGGCGTGATGGAGCCGGCGATGATCTCCAAAGGGCAGGGCTGGAAGGCCGAACCCGGCATGATCGGGTGGGGTGAGCTGGACGACGTCGTCAAGCGCGTCGACGAGACCCTCACGCAAAGCGACTACCTGCTCGGAGACAGTTTCTCGGCCAGCGATATCTGCGCGGGCGGGGCCGTTTCCTGGATGGTGGCGTTCGGCATGATCGAACCCACGCCTGCGATCAAGGCTTATCTTGAGCGCCTGCAATCGCGTAAAGCCTATCGGCGCATGCTGGAAATCGACGCCGAGCTGGCGCCGAAGGCCTGACCTCAAAACCGGATTTTCTCCCGCTCATGTCTGAATTGCTTCTCGAATTCTTCTCCGAGGAAATCCCGGCCCGCATGCAGGCGCGGGCCGAGGCCGATCTCGTCCGCCTCATGACCGAGAAACTGTCGGCCGCCGGGCTGTCGCCGGACAGCCTGGAAGGCTTTGCCGGGCCGCGCCGGCTGGGCCTGGTCGCGTCCGGTCTGCCCGCACAGACCGCGGATGTGCGCGAGGAGCGCAAGGGTCCGCGCGTGGGCGCGCCGGACAAGGCGATCGAGGGCTTCCTGCGCGGGGCGGGGCTGGAGAGCCTCGACCAGTGCAAGGTCGAAGAGAGCAAGAAGGGCAGCTTCTATGTTGCCATCATCGAGAAGCCAGGCCGCAAGACGACCGAGGTGATCGCCGAGGCGGTGCCGGAGATCGTGAAGAGCTTCCCCTGGCCGAAATCGATGAAGTTTGGCGAGGGCGACAAGGCCCAACGATGGGTGCGTCCGCTGCACCGGATCACAGCGGTGTTCGACGGTAAGATTGTGCCGTTTAAGGTGTTCGGGATCGAAAGCGGCAACACGACCGAGGGCCACCGCATTCATTCGAAAGGCGACCGCGTCTTCACGGTGGACAGCTTTGCCGATTATGCCGCCAAGCTGGCCGATAACGGCGTGGTGCTGAAACGCGCCGACCGTGAGCGCCAGGTGCTGAACGGAGCAAAAACCGTCTGCGCCGATGCGCAGCTGGAGCTTGTCGAGGACGAGGGCCTGCTGGCCGAAGTCGCCGGGCTGGTCGAGCACCCGGTGCCGGTCCTGGGCGAGATGGATCCAGCCTTCCTGGACCTCCCGCCCGAGGTCATCACCCTGACCATGAAGGTGCACCAGAAATACTTCGCGGTGCGCGATCCGAAGACCGGCAAGCTCGCGCCCAAATTCGTGATGATCGCCAACCAGGATGCGCCCGATGGCGGACAGGCTATCGCCGCCGGCGCCGCACGGGTGTTGAGCGCGCGTCTGTCGGATGCGCGCCATTTCTGGGACCTCGACCGCAAGCGCGGCCTGGAAGCCATGGCCAGCGAACTCTCCAAGGTCACCTTCCACGAGAAGCTGGGCACGGTCGCCGACAAGGTCGAACGCGTCGCGGCGCTGGCCCGCGAGTTGGCGCCTGTGGTCGGGGCCGATGCGGACATGGCTGAAAAGGCGGCGCGCCTGTGCAAGGCCGATCTCGTCAGTCAGATGGTCTACGAGTTCCCGGAGCTGCAAGGTGCGATGGGGCGCTATTACGCGCTCGAGGCCGGGCTGGACGAACAGATCGCGGACTCCATCAAGGACCACTACAAGCCGCAAGGCCCGTCCGATGCGGTGCCGACCGCGCCGGTCAGCGCCGCCGTCGCGCTGGCGGACAAGCTCGACACGCTGGTCGGCTTCTGGGCGATCGACGAAAAGCCCACGGGGTCGAAGGATCCGTTCGCGCTGCGGCGCGCGGCGCTGGGAGTGGTTCGCATCGTTCTCTCGCTAGATATTTCTTTCCATGTCTCGCAGGCATTCTTACGTGCTGGAGAGGTGCTCGATGAGCAACTCAACGGGGCACTGAGCCGCGGAAATCAGCTTTTTCCCGGCAATATCTCCATCGAACTCGAGTTGTTCTTCGCTGACCGCCTGAAAGTCCACCTCAAGGATGAGGGCGTGCGCTTCGATGTGATCGACGCGGTGTTCGCGCTGGGCGATGACGATCTAGTGCGGGTCACGAAGAAGGCGCGCGCGCTGCAGGACTTCCTGGAGACCGGGGACGGAACCGCGCTGCTGGCCGGCTATCGCCGGGCGGCGAATATCCTCAAGGCGGAAGAGAAGAAGGGTTTCGACCTGACGGCTGCGCGGGCCGAGGCGTTGAGCGAGATTTCCGCGGCCGTAGACGCCAGCGAAAAGGCCCATGCGCCCGAAACCGGGGAGCAGGACGAGGCCGCAATTCTTGTTGCAGTTGCGAAGACGTCACAGGCGACAGAAGAAAAGGCGTTGATCGCCGCCATCGAGGGCGCGGAGACGGTGGCGCAAGCTGCTTTGGCGAAAGAAGATTTCGAGGGCGCGATGCGCGCGCTGGCCGGACTTCGCGCGCCGGTGGATTCTTTCTTCGACGCCGTTGTAGTCAATGTCGATAACGACGATAAACTGCGCCGCAACAGACTACTCCTTCTCTCCCGGATCCGCGCCTCGGTTGAGCGCGTGGCCGATTTCGGCAAGCTTGAAGGCTAGTCGGGCAGATACACGTGCGCCGCGCGCGGCGCAGCGACAGAAAAAGAGGTAAGCCGGTCATGGCCAAGTGGGTTTACGCATTCGGCGCCGGTAGCGCGGACGGCGCGCAGGGCGACAAGAATCTCCTCGGCGGCAAGGGCGCGAACCTCGCCGAGATGGCGCGTCTGGGCCTGCCGGTTCCGCCAGGCTTCACGCTGACGACCGAGGTTTGCACCGCCTTCTACGAGAATGACCGGGCCTATCCCGACACGCTGGCCGAGCAGGTCGAGACCGGGCTCAAGGCGCTGGAAGAGAAGGTCGGCAAGACGTTCGGCGATCCGAAGAACCCGCTGCTCGTGTCGGTGCGCTCGGGCGCACGCGCGTCCATGCCGGGCATGATGGATACCGTGCTCAATCTGGGCCTTAACGATGAGACCGCCGAGGGCCTGGCCGAGCTGTCCGGCGACCGCCGTTTCGCGCTGGATTCCTATCGCCGCTTCATCACCATGTATTCCGACGTGGTGCTGGAAGTGCCCCATTCCACCTTCGAGGAGCTGCTGGAGCGCTTCAAGGAAGACCGCGACTACACGCTGGATACCGAGATTTCGGCTGAGGAATGGGAAGAGCTGATCGTCGAATACAAGGCCGCGGTGCACGATGCGCTGGGCCATCCCTTCCCGACCGATCCGCGCGACCAGCTGTGGGGCGCGATCGGGGCGGTCTTCAGCTCCTGGATGAATGACCGGGCCATCACCTACCGGCGCATGTACGACATTCCGGCCAGCTGGGGCACGGCGGTGAACGTGCAGGCGATGGTGTTCGGCAATATGGGCAACACCTCCGCGACCGGCGTGGCCTTCACGCGCGACCCGTCCACGGGCGAGAAGGGCTATTACGGCGAATTCCTGATCAATGCGCAGGGCGAGGACGTCGTTGCCGGCATCCGCACGCCGCAATGCCTGACCAAGGTGATGCGCGAGAAGATGGGTGACAGCCAGCCCTCCATGGAAGAGGCGATGCCGGCCGTCTACGGCCAGCTGGTGGACGTGTTCGATACGCTGGAGCGGCACTATCGCGACATGCAGGACATCGAGTTCACGGTCGAGCAGGGCCGGCTGTGGATGCTCCAGACGCGCAACGGCAAGCGCACCGCGCGCGCGGCGCTGAAGATTGCGGTCGACATGGTCGAGGACAAGCTGATCAGCGAGGAAGAGGCGGTGATGCGCGTCGAGCCAGGTGCGCTCGACCAGCTGCTCCACCCGACCATCGACGAAAGCTACGAGCGCGACGTGATCACCAAGGGCCTGCCTGCCTCTCCGGGGGCCGCTTCGGGCAAGGTCGTGTTCGACGCCGACGAGGCCGAGCACATGGCCAAGCTGGGCGACAAGGTCATCCTGGTCCGCGTGGAAACGAGCCCCGAGGATATTCACGGCATGCATGCCGCCCAGGCCATCGTGACGGCACGCGGCGGCATGACGAGCCACGCGGCAGTCGTGGCGCGCGGCATGGGACGGCCCTGCGTTTCTGGCGCCGGCGAAATCAAGATCAACCTGGAGGCCGGAACGTTCACCGTGCGCGGCCGGACCATCAAGCAGGGCGAGATGATCACCGTGGACGGCTCGACTGGCGAGGTGCTGGCCGGCGAAGCGAAGATGATCAAGCCGGAGCTGACCGGCGATTTCGCCTCCCTGATGGTGTGGGCCGACCGGGCGCGCCGCATGAAGGTGCGCACCAATGCGGAAACGCCCGCCGACGTGCAGACGGCCAAGGAGTTTGGCGCCGAGGGCATCGGCCTGTGCCGCACCGAGCACATGTTCTTCGACGCCGACCGCATTGCGGCGGTGCGCGAGATGATCCTGGCCGAAGACCAGCAGGGCCGGGTGAAGGCACTGTCGAAAATCCTGCCCATGCAGCGCGATGACTTCGCGGAAATCTTCCGCATCATGGAAGACCGGCCGTGCACCATCCGCCTGCTCGATCCGCCCTTGCACGAATTCCTGCCTCATACCGACGAGGAGGTGAAAGCGGTGGCCGAGGCGACCGGCCTGCCCGGCGAAGCGCTGCTGGAGCGGGCAAGGTCGCTGGCCGAAAGCAACCCGATGCTCGGTCATCGCGGGTGCCGGCTGGGGATCACCTATCCGGAAATCTACGAGATGCAGGCGCGCGCCATCTTCGAGGCGCAGACGATCGTGGAGAAGGAGACCGGGGTCAAACCGGTCGCCGAAGTGATGATCCCGCTGGTCGCCGTGGCCAAGGAGCTTGAAATCCTCAAGGTGCGCATCGAAGCGGTCGCGCGCCAGGTGGAAAGCGAGACCGGAACCGCGCCGGTCTATCTGATCGGCACGATGATCGAGCTGCCGCGCGCGGCGCTGCGCGCCAACGACATCGCCAAGCACGCGGAGTTTTTCTCCTTCGGCACCAACGATCTGACCCAGACCACGTTCGGCTTGTCGCGCGACGACGCGGGCCGGTTCCTGGCCGACTATCTTGAAGCCCAGATTTTCGAGAAGGACCCGTTCGTGTCCCTCGATCAGGACGGGGTCGGCGATCTCATCCGCATCGCCGTCGAACGGGGGCGTTCCACACGCGACAATCTCAAGCTCGGCATCTGCGGCGAGCATGGTGGAGACCCCGCCTCGATTCGCTTCTGTGAAGAAGTCGGGCTCGATTATGTGTCATGTTCGCCATACCGCGTGCCAATCGCGCGTCTTGCGGCGGCACAGTCTGCCCTGGCCAAGACCAAGTAGGTTTTTGGTAATCTATTGAAATAACTGGTTAAGGCCTCGCGGTCCTTGATATTGGCGTGACTGGACCCAATCTTGCGTCACGAGAGGGTGTGATTGACCGGGCTTGCCAGCCCGCCTATTCACACGCACCGTTTGCGTAGAGCAGATAAACGCCGGGTCGGCCAGAGTGCGACAGGCCCAGCAGCGAGAGTGCGCCGCATGCATGTCGGGCGCGCTGTCGCGCAAGGGAGACGGAATACTTATGACCGTCAGGTTTTCGAGAAAGCGCCTCATGGGCGCTCTAAAAGCACTCGGCGCAATTTCCGCCGTCGCTGCGACCGCGATCGTGCTGCCGATGGCGGGCGAGCGCCTGGAAGCGCAGGAAGAGCGTGCCGAATGGCGCGCGCTGGCCGAGAAGTCTCTGGCCGCAGAAGAACACGATGTGTGGGACGGCGGTTCCGTCCTGCTGCAGTCCGCGGCTCTTGAGCTGGACTCCGCCTCGAACAGCACGCTGCTGCTGCCGACCCGGAATGTCGCGGAGTTACAGACGTTTGGCGCCGACCATCTGGTCAATGCCCAGAGCGCGGCGCGCGAACAGCGCTGCCTGGCCGAGGCGATCTACTACGAGGCGCGCTCCGAGAACATCTATGGTCAGCTGGCCGTGGCCGAGGTCGTCGTGAACCGGGTCGGTCACCGCGCCTACCCCGAAACGATTTGCGGCGTTGTCTATCAGGGCTCCGAGTTATCCACGGGCTGCCAGTTCACCTTCACCTGCGACGGGTCGATGGAAACCGCACCACGCGGGCGTGGATGGGATCGCGCCCAGCGTGTCGCCGCGCATATGACGATGGGTTTTGCCCGCCCCGTGACCCGCCAGGCGACGCATTATCACACGGTGCAGATCGATCCGTACTGGAGCGGGAGCCTAGTGCGCACCCGCACGGTGGGGGAGCATATCTTCTACCGCTTCCCGAGCCGGGCCGAACGCGGGCTGCTTGAGCGCGAAGCCTAGGAAATTACAGCTTTTCCGGTAGGTTAAGCCGCGTCGAGCCCGATGTCGAAATTGGGCGCGGAGTGGGTGAGCGCGCCGACCGAGATGACGTTCACGCCGGTTTCGGCGATGGCGCGCACGGTCTTCAGCGTGACTCCGCCCGACGCTTCGAGGGTCACGCGGCCCTTCACCCGGCGTACCGCCTCGCTCAGCTCTTCCAGAGAGAAGTTATCCAGCAGGATACTCTCGGCCCCGGCCTTGAGCGCGGCGTCGAGCTGGTCGAGCCGGTCGATCTCGACGGCGACGCGGGTCATGTGACCGGCATAGCGCCGGGCGCGGGTGACGGCTTCGGCCACCCCGCCGCAAACCGCTACGTGGTTGTCTTTAATTAGAATTGCATCGTCGAGCCCGAAGCGGTGAGCGGCGCCGCCCCCGGCGCGCACGGCGGCGATCTCGAAGGCGCGCAGCGTCGGCGTGGTCTTGCGGGTGTGCGCCACGACCGCGCCTGTCCCCGCTATCGCGGCGGCGTAATCGCGGGTGAGGCTCGCTATCCCCGACATCCGGCCGAGGAAATTCAATGCTGTACGCTCGGCTGTCAGGACGGCACGCGCATCGCCGCGTACGACCGCTATCGCCGTGTCGGAATGCAGCTCTTCGCCGTTATCGCGCAGCCATGTGACGTCTAACTGAGGCTCGACCTGAAAAAACGTCTCGTTGGCCGCTTCTATCCCCGCCAGCACGCCTTTCGATCGCGACGCGATCGTGAACTCGGCGGCTATCCCCGGTTCGATCGTCGCGAGCGAGGTGATGTCGCCGCGCCCGCCCAGATCCTCGGCAAGCGCGCGGGAGACCGTGTCGGAGACGAGGCCGGCGGGGATAGGGTAATTCATTCGGCAGGTCCGGCGGCAAGCAGGGGAGAGGGACAGACATCGCACAGGGCGTCCAGGGTCAGGCGGGTATGGACGCCGTGCGCCTTCGTGGCGGGGAAATCGGTCCGGAAATGACCGCCGCGGCTTTCGTCTCGCGCCAGGGCCCCGTGAACGACGAAGCGCGCCGAGACAAGCGCGTCGCAAGCGCCGTGGCGGGCCTCCAGCTCGTCGATCAGGGACGCCGCGCGCATCAGCCCGGCGCGGTCGCGTTCGACCCCGGCTTCGCGCGCCATCATCTGGCGCAGACGCTTAAGGGCGAGCGGAGGCAGGTCGCGGCCCGGCTCTGCGGTGAGTGCGGGTCCGGCCCGGCGCGTCGAGGTGCGGCAGGCCAGGGCGGCGCGCCGTCCGAAGACCAGCCCGTCCAGAAGAGAATTGGAGGCCAGGCGGTTGGCGCCGTGCACGCCGGTCGACGCGCATTCTCCCACCGCATAGAGGCCGGCCACGCCGGTAAAGCCGTCAAGATTCGTCGCGATGCCGCCCATGTGGTAGTGCGCGGCCGGGGCCACCGGGACGGGGGTCGTGCGCGGATCGATCCCGGCCTCCATGCAGGCGGTGAACACCGCCGGGAAGTGATCGGGGAAGGCCGCCCCGACCGCCCCGGTGCAATCGAGAAAGGCGCCGCGTCCGCTGCGCACCTGGCGGTGAACCGCGCGCGCCACGACATCGCGCGGGGCCAGCTCCGCATCGCGGTGGACCTGGCGCATGAAGCGATGGCCCTTCGCGTCGATCAGGATCGCGCCTTCGCCGCGCAGTGCCTCGGTCGCCAGCGGGGCCGGGTCGCGCCCGACATCGATGGCAGTCGGGTGGAACTGGACGAATTCGGGGTCTTCGATGACTGCGCCCAGACGGGCGGCCATGACCAGCGCCTTGCCCTGGCTGGTGAAGGGCACGGTGGTGACGCCGTAGAGCCCGCACAGGCTGCCCAGCGCCAGAATGGTTTCATCGGCCTCGACCGGCTCCAGCCGGCCATCGGGGCGCCGGGCGAGGATGCCCGCGCACCCGCCGTCCGTATCGCTCAGCAGGCTTTCGGCGCGCCACGATTCGCGGATTTCGATATGGGGGGCGGCTTTGGCCGCGGCGATCAGCGCGGCCAGGATGCCGGCGCCGGCCTGGTCGCCCCTCATGCGCGCCACGCGGTGGCGCGAGTGGGCCGCTTCGCGCGACAGCGCCCAGCGCCCGTCGGCGTCGCGCTCGAACTTTGCCCCGAGGGCATCGAGCGCGCGAATTTCATCCGCTCCGGCAGCCGCCAGCAGGCGGGCCGCTTCGGCGTTCACAAGACCGGCGCCGGCCTCCAGCGTGTCCTGCGCGTGCAGCGCGGCGCTGTCGTCCTCGGCGAGCGCGGCGGCGACGCCGCCCTGGGCCCAGCCGGTGGAGGCATTCTCGCCCAGCTTCGAGCCGGTCAGCAGGATGACCTTGCGCGGGGCCGCATGCAGCGCGGCCCACAGGCCGGCAATGCCGGCCCCGGCAATGAGAAGGGGGCGGGTCATCGGGCGTCCCTCGTGTAATCCCGGCCAAGTACCGGACACGATCCGGGGCGCAGAGCCAGGACCGGGCCGCGGGCTCGTGCCGAGGCCCCGGGTCTCGCCTTTGGCTCGCCCGGGGTTTCAGCGTTGGAGGGGGTGAGACCGGTGCGATCCACCGCTTATACGCTCACATAGGGCACGTTGATGATGTCGCGCCCGGTATCGAAATGCGGCGGAGCATCCGGCTTGGGCAGGTCCAGCATGGCCTGCAGGCTGGCGCGGGCCTTTTGCGCGATGACCGGGTCGACCTCGACCTCGTGCTTCATGTCGCGCAGGGCTTCGTAGATGCCGGTCAGCGTGATCCGCTTCATGTGCGGGCACAGATTGCACGGCTTCACGAAGACCGTGTCCGGGTTCTCGACCGAGACATTGTCGCTCATCGAGCATTCGGTGATCAGGATGGCCTTGGAGGGGGCCTTGTCCTTGACATAGGCCGCCATCGCGCCGGTCGAGCCGGCAAAGTCTGCGCGGGCCATCACGTCCGGCGGGCATTCGGGGTGGGTCAGGATGACCGCATCCGGGTGGGCGGCGCGCAGATCGTCGATGTCTTCGGGGGTGAACTGCTCGTGCACCTCGCAGCTGCCCTTCCAGGTCAGGATCTTGATGCCGGTCTGGGCGGCCACGTTCTTGGCGAGATATTCGTCCGGGATCATGATGACGGTATCGGTATCCCATTGCTGCGCCACCGCCTCGACGACCTGAACGGCGTTCGAGGACGTGCAGCAAATGTCGGAATACGCCTTCACCTCGGCGGAGGTGTTCACATAGGTCACGATCGGATAATCGGGATAGGCCGCCTTGATGCGCTGGACATCGGCGCCGGTGATGGAGCTGGCCAGCGAGCAGCCGGCCTCCATGTCGGGGATCAGCACGGTCTTTTCCGGCGACAGGATTTTCGCGGTCTCGGCCATGAAGTGCACACCGGCCTGGACGATCACGTCCTCCTCGGCCTCGGCGGCGACCTGGGCGAGTTTCAGCGAGTCCCCGGTGATGTCGCCGACGCAGTTGAAGATTTCCGGCGTCATGTAGTTGTGCGCCAGGATGGTCGCGCCGCGCTCTTCCTTAAGGCGCAGGATGGCGTCGATGACGGGCGCGAATTGCGGCCACTCCATCGGCGTCACGACATCCTTCACGCGCGTATAGAGATGATCGACGCGCGCCTTGACGCCGTCGTCATAGACCAGCTCGCTTGCGTCCGGCCACACGGGTGAGGAGGCGCCGCCAGAGCCGGAAAAACCGGTATCCGGCGTCTGCGTGACGGTGGAGCCTTCGGGGGCGATGACGTCCATCCGGTCCATGGTGTCCTCCTTTTGCTCGCTTTGAGCATTTCGTAGGCCAGAAAAATCGGCGTGATCGTCTCAAGGTGAGTGTCACACGCCTTTTATGCTCTCTTTGAGCCTAAGGTGGGATGGATTACACCCGCGACAAGGGGCGGGGCAAGATAAATCTTCGGCTGGGGCCTCCTGGCCGGGGTGTTTCGGGGCGGGCTTTCCCTCCGATGCTTCGAGGCTCGCCTGGCGGCGAGCGCCTCAGCATGAGGGGAGTGGGTTGGGGAGAGGGCGTTGGTTCCCCAGGCCCTTATCCTGAGTGCCCGGCAAAGCCGGGCCTCGAAGGATCGGATGCCGGCACCCTGTCCTCTCTGGGTTCCGGCTCTCGCTCCGCTCGGCCGGAATGACGAAGAGAGATAACTTATTTAATTCAATGCTATATACCTCGTCATCCCGGACTTGATCCGGGACCCAGAGATCGTGGAATGCCGTCATCAGAGGGCAGCACCCTGTCCTCTCTGGGTTCCGGCTCTCGCTTCGCTCTGCCGGAATGACGAAGTAAGATAAATCATTTAAATTCAATGCTATATACCTCGTCATCCCGGACTTGATCCGGGACCCAGAGATCGTGGAATGCCGTCATCAGAGGGGTGGCAATCCGGCCCTTCCTGGGCCCCGACTTTCGTCGGGGAGCGAGGAGTCCAGCGTTCGCGTGGCGTTGGGCCTCGCCACTGTCATCCCGGCTTTCGCTTCGCTCGGCCGGGATGACGTTCTTGGGACGAAATATCCCCTCTTTCCTGACGAAAGTCAGGACCCAGAGAGGACGTAGCGCCCTACGTTCTCTGGGTCCCAGCGTTCGCTGGGAAAGAAAGATGACATCATCCATTTCTGCAAATCAAAGCCTGACCAAGCCCGAAACCGTCCCTTGTCAGCACGCCCGGCCCCGCGCAAACTCGCCATTCGCGCGAATTCGCCGCGCAAAGTCCGTGCGCGGCGGACGGCTTGCCTGTTTCTGGCCGGACGTCTCATGGGGGAGGGGGTGTGGGGTGAAGAAATTTCAAACAGCCATCGGTCTTCTAGGAGCGGTGTGTCTCCTGTTCGCCTGTTCGACACCAGACGAGCATTGGGCGCCTGACGGCTTTTCCTCCTTCTCCGAGCAACAAGCCGAGCGTTCGACCGAGGCGCTCATGCAGGAGTATCGAGCTGTTGGACACTCGCTCGATCAGACCCTCAGGGCGGCATATCTGGCCCTGGAGATTGGCGACCGCCTGGTAGCCGAGGGAAATCCGACCGAGGGAGAGTGTTGGCTTCGTCTCGCGGCCACGACCGGGACGTCCCGATTCGATCGGCAACGTGTCGGCTCGACCTACATCACAACTCCTCGCCCGTTATCGGGTTTGCCAGAAGCCCAGTATCGTCTTTACCAGATGTGGAAAGACACCCCGCTGCAACACTACGGCATTGCGCTGCTGCGGCGAGCTGCTCAAGTAAATTACCGACCTGCAATTCGCGCGCTCCAATCCGCAGAGGAAGAGGGCGTGCCACCGATCACAATTCCTGAAACTGACCTCTTGGCTCACTGCCGGACTATCGGAAATTGAGAGCCGTGAGATGTGTACTTTTATATTTTTGACGATGATATCGGCGCACGTAGTATTAGCGCTATATATAGATCATATGGATAGAACAAAGTATAACCAACGCATAACGATACGTGCTTTATACAACCCCAATCTATACGAAAAGATTGGCGGGGTCCGCTGGATTAGCCGCCGTCTTAAGTTTGCCTTTCGATTTGTAACATTTGGAAGCATGGTGCCGCTTGCATGCATGCTTTGGTGAAGCGCGGCACACGCCGGTTTCCGCTTGAGCTTGCCATCCGATGCTTCGAGGGGCGCTGCGCGCCCACCTCAGCATGAGGGGGGTGGGCTGGGGAGATGGTGTAGTTTTATATTTTAGTACAATGGCTTGATGTCTGCCTCGCCTCATCCTGAGGTGCTCGCGTAGCGAGCCTCGAAGGGTCGGATGACGGCCTGATCGATGGCACCCTGTCCTCTCTGGGTTCCGGCTCTCGCTTCGCTCGGCCGGAAAGACGAACAGGGATAAGTTATTTAAATTCAATGCTATAAACCTTCGTCATCCCGGACTTGATCCGGGATCCAGGGATCGTGGAATGCCGTCATCAGAGGGTGGCACCCTGTCCTCTCTGGGTTCCGGCTCTCGCTTCGCTCGGCCGGAATGACGAAAGGTTGGGGCGGCACTTGCCCTCCGATGCTTCGAGGCTCGCTTTGCTCGCACCTCAGCATGAGGGGAGTGGGTTGGGGAGGGGGGAGTTATTTTTATCATTTAATTCAGTAGCTTGATGTCTGCCTCTCCCTCATCCTGAGGTGCTCGCGTAGCGAGCCTCGAAGGATCGGATGACGGCCTGTTCGATGGCGCCCTGTCCTCTCTGGGTTCCGGCTCTCGCTTCGCTCGGCCGGAATGACGAACAGGGATAAGTTACTTAATTCAATGCTATAAACCTTCGTCATCCCGGGCTTGATCCGGGATCCAGGGATCGTGGAATGCCGTCACCAAAAGGCAGCACCCTGTCCTCTCCTGGGCCCCGGCTTGCGTCGGGGAGCGAAGACCGGTTACGCGCCGTCTTTCAGCCTCGGGGTGGCGAGGCCGAGGACTTCGCCTTTGCGGACGGCTTCGCGGCGGAAGCGGTAGAGTTCGGCGGGGCGGCCGCCGGTCTGGGACTGCATGCGGCCCGTGCCTTCGACGAAGCCGGCGCGGTCGAGGGCGCGGCGGAAATTCTGCTTGTGGATCGGATAGCCTGCGATGGCTTCGACCACGCGCTGGAGCTGGGAGAGGGTGAAGAGTTCGGGCATCAGCTCGAAGACGACGGGGCGGTATTTCAGCTTGCCGCGCAGGCGGGAAATGGCAGTGGCGAGGATGCGGCGGTGGTCGGAGGCCATGGGTTCGCCGAGGCCCTCGATCGGGTGGGCGAAATGCTCTCCGCTCTGGTCGCGGGCCGCTTCGGGGACCAGCCCGGCCTCGTACAGCAATTCATAGCGGTCGAGCGCGCGTTCCTCGGTCCAGGGCGCGTCATCCAGGGCGAAGGTGGCGCGCGCCCGGTCGTAGCGCGCGGCGCGGGCGCCCGGCCCGGCCGCCTCGTCGATCCAGTTGCGCAGCGCCGGTTCGATCACCTCGTTCAGGACCGCCGGACGGCCGCCGCGATGATCTTCCCACGGGTAGAAGCGCGACCAGGGCGCCCAACTCGCCCCGGCGCCCTTCAGGGTGCGCGGTTCGGGGGCGAGGCCAAGATAGCCCACGGAGATGACGCGCCCGCCCTCCGCGCCCGCCAGGGCCGCCAGCGGCGCCTCGCGTCCGCGATCGCCGAAGGTGTAGAGCTGTTCGACATAGCCGAGCTCGAAGCCGGTCTGCTCGCGCACCCATTCGCGCAGGCCGATCTCGAAGGTGCGGTGCTTTTCCGGGTCGAAGGGGCCGAAGGGCAGGGCGGTCTCCGGCGTCGCGACGCCCTTGGCGACCAGAACGGAGATTTCGGACTCCTTGGCCGCGAAGATCACCGCATTCAGCCCGACGACAAGCCCGTCATAGCCGGCCGGTTTGAGGGGCGGGGCCGATCTCATATCCGCCGGCCCGCGACACGTCGGGACCGGTTCTCGATGTCGTCGATCAGATCGGCGAACCGCTCCAGGAAAAGCTGCTGCGCTTCGGCGGCCGGGCGCGGGTTGATCTCCACGCGCAGGCCGGGCGGCGGGGCGTCGAAGAACTGGCGCGCCTCTTCCACCGAGAAGCCGGCAATGTCGACCGCCTCGAAGAAGGCGCTGATCCGGTCGGCCTGCTTGATCGTCTTGTGCACCGTTTTGGGCAGTTCGCCCGGCAGGCCGAAACGGGCATGGATCGCCGTTTCCAGCCTGTGTTCGAACGCCTTGTAGTCATAGCCCAGGGCCGCCTTGAACGGGCTGATCATGTCGCCGATCACGTATTCGGGGGCGTCGTGCAACAGGGCGGCGAGGCGCCATTTGGCCGGCCAGTCCGGCTGCAGCTCTGCGCACAGCGCTTCCACGATGACAGAATGCTCGGCGACGGAGAAGGCGTGATCGCCCTTCGTCTGGCCGTTCCAGCGCGCGACGCGGGCGAGGCCCTGGGCGATGTCGTCAATCTCGATATCGAAGGGCGAGGGATCCAGCAGGTCGAGCCGCCGCCCGGAGAGCATGCGTTGCCAGGCTCTGGGTTTTTTCGATGCGGAGGCCGGGCGTGCCATTATGTCCCTACTTTTTTTACGATCTTCCTCTCCCGGAACGGGCCGGAAGGGCATACGTTGAAGGAAAGGCCGGAGCAACCGGCCTGGTCAACCAGTATTCCTGCAACAGGAGATCGCCCGACCATGGCCCGTGAACGCATACTTGTCCCGCTTCAGGGCGCTCAATCCGACGAGCGCCCGCTTGAGGCGGCGCTGAAACTGGCGCCGCTGTTCGATGCCGACATTCGCGGCCTGTTCGTGGAGCCCGACCCGGCGACCTACATGATGTGGTCGGGACCCGGCGCGGCGGGCGCCTCGGTCGTGTCGACCGCCATCGATGCGGTGCGCGAGGAATCCGACCGGGCGTGCGAGGACGCCAAGGCGCGCTTCGACCGCATGCTGGGCGGCGATCACCCGGGTGCCTCGTTCAAGCGGATTACCGACAGCCCGGCCGAAGCGGCCGAGCAGGCGCGCCTGATCCGGCTTCTGGTCGCCTGCCCGGAGGCCGCCGCGGGCAAGGGATCACTGGCCGACTTTACCGCCTCCTGCCTGGTCGACGAGGCGTGTCCGCTCTACGTGCCGCGCTCGGGCGAGATCGCGCCGAAGCGCGTGTGCATGGCGTGGGACGGATCGAAGGAAGCCGCGCGCGCGGCCATGGCGGCCGATCCGCTGCTTCGCCCCGGCGTGGAGGTGACCATCCTGCACTCCGACCGCAATCTGGATTATCAGGACCGCGCGGCTGCGGCGCCGAACCGGCTCACGCACTGGCTGGCGGCACGCGGCATCGAGGCGAAAAGCCGCAAGGTGGCGGGCAAGGGCGGTCTGGGCGAAGGCCTGCTGGATGCGGCCGCCGACAGCGACCTTCTGGTGGCGGGCGCCTACGGGCATTCGCGCATCACCCAGTTCATTTTCGGCGGCGTGACCCGCACGCTGCTCCAGGCGGTCGACGGGCCGTCCCTGCTGATCGCGCACTGACACTGTTTTCAACACGGAGAGTTTTACGCCATGGCCCTGACCCGAGTGGTCCTTCGCCTGTCGCGCAATCCCGACGCCGGATTTCCCGGCGGGGACGACGATCGCGGCTATCTCATCCATGCCCCGCTGAACGGCGAGGGGCGTCTGGATCCCGATTTGTGGAAAGCGCACAAGACCGATTGCGTGGTCGAGCGGTTCAGCCCGGACGAGGACGAGCGCGCGGATGGCTGGCTCGCCCATCGCGGCAAGAACTGGTTCTTCCATTATGACGAAGAGGACGAAGGGCCGGACGAGCCGGTCTACCGGCTGGGCGATCACGCGCTGCGGCTGGGCGATTACGTGACCATCCACGAGGCCGACGGCGACGACCTGGTCTACAAGGTGACCGAAAACACGAGGCTGTGACGGGCCGCGCCCGGCCCGGTCAGGGCCGGGCGTTGGACGCCGCGATCAGCGTTCGCGCATAGGCGACGAGCGCCTGCGGCGTCGTGCTCTCCTGATTGGAGTGGTAGTTGAAGGTCGGCACCTGCAAGGTGGTGCCGGCGAACGCGCCTTTCGACCGGGCGGTGATCTTTCCGAGCTCGGTCAGGCCGAGCGACTTGGCCGCCAGGCCCTGGGCTTCGCGGGCGGCGTTTTCCGCGGTGATGTATTCGCACTTGGTGATGATGGGCGCGTTGCAGGCCTTCGCGGCGGCATGCAGGCGATCATACATCGCATCGTTGAAGTCGGCGGTCGCGTCGCGGCGGCGCAGCACCACGGCCCCGGCCTGGCTGATCGCGCCGTCGTCGAACGGCGTTGTGTCGAGCACGAGCAGGTCCTGGCGCGTTTTCAGGGACGCATCCGCCCAGCCCAGGAAATGCTCAGCGGACCGGCCGATCTCCTCCTCCGCAGTGAAGACGAGGGTTCCCGTCAGGCCCTGCTCGGCGCAGACCCGCAGAACCGCCGCGGAAACCGGATTGTCCAGCTGGCCCACCACATAGGCATTGCCGCGTTCGAGACGGCGGGCGAAGGCGACCGGCGTGCCGGCATCGAGCGCGGGCAGGTCGGGCACGTCCAGGCGAATATGCCCGTCCGGGTTCTGCTCCACGCCGTCGATCGTGCCGTAGGCGATGCGCCCGCCGGTCAGACGGTCATAGGCGAAGACTTCCTCGCCGACATAGCGCTCACGCACTTTGGCCGCGAGATCGGCCGATGCCGGGGCCTGCTCGCCATATTTGTCGTTCTTGATGGCGTGGGCGGCGTAGATGATCGCCCCGCCTCCATCGACCACGCCGCCATGCCGGTCGACATGGGCGAGCATGACCGGACCGTCCCCGAGCTCGACCACGCACAGATTGCGCGGGCGGTGGACGGTGTGGCCGAGGCTTTCAAAGTCGCGGGCCAGATGGTCGAGGAAGGGCGTTTCGTGGCCCACGACGCTGGGGAAATCGAGGTATTCGTTGGTCTTGGCGAGGATGCGCGCGCTCAGCACGTCGGGCGCGCTCACCCCCGCTTCTCCACGAAGACGGTGCCGGCCGAATAGCCGGCGCCGAAGCTGCACAGCACGCCGCGGTCGCCGGCCTGCATGTCCTGCGAGTGCAGGTGGAAGGCGATGACCGAGCCGGCGGACGAGGTGTTGGCGTATTCGTCCAGGACGGTCGGCGCGTCCTTGCCGCCGGCCTCGCGTCCGAACACCTTCCTGGCGATCATCAGATTCATGTTGATATTGGCCTGGTGCAGCCAGACGCGTTTGAGATCGTCCGGCGTGATGGAGAGTTCGTCCATGTGCGTCCGGATCATGTCGGAGACCATGGGCACGACTTCCTTGAAGACCTTGCGGCCTTCCTGGACGAATAGTCTGTCGTCCTTCGGCGCGCCGTTCGGGACGGGCGTATTGTCGCCGGCAGGGCGTTCGGCGCGGTTCAGGAAGCCGAAATTATTGCGGATATTGTTGGAAAACTTCGTTCTGAGCCTGGTGCCGAGAATGGCCCAGCCGCCTTCGCCGAGATCTTCGTGCTCCAGCAGGATGGCGGTGGCCACATCGCCGAAGATGAAATGGCTGTCGCGGTCGCGCCAGTTCAGGTGCCCCGAGCAGATTTCGGGATTGACCACCAGGATGGCGCGCGCGTGGCCGGCGGCAATCATGTCGGCGGCGGCCTGGATGCCGAAGGTCGCAGAGGAACAGGCCACGTTCATGTCGAAGGCGAAACCGTCAATACCGAGCGCGTCCTGGACTTCTATGGCGACGGCGGGATAGGCGCGCTGCATGTTGGATGCGGCCACGATGACGCCGTCAATGTCCTGGGCCGTCTTGCCCGCACGCTCCAGAGCGTCGCGGCAGGCCTTCACGCCGATCT
The DNA here is from genome assembly GCF_947331485.1 of Marinicauda sp. Alg238-R41. Classification (NCBI taxonomy): domain Bacteria; kingdom Pseudomonadati; phylum Pseudomonadota; class Alphaproteobacteria; order Maricaulales; family Maricaulaceae; genus Marinicauda; species Marinicauda sp. Alg238-R41. Next base: position 1,612,617 of record NZ_CAMZOJ010000001.1, read on the forward strand.
CGGCGAGGATGGACAGCTCGTCGTTGTCGCGTGCCGGAACGTTCGGGACCATGCGTTCGATGTCGAGCACGCCGGACTTGTCGACCACATAGCGGGACTTGATGCCGGAGGCCTTTTCCACGAACTCCACCGAGGACGGGGAAAGAGGCTCGATCTCGCCGCGCTCGATCTCGTCTGCATGAGTCTCGTTGTAGCGCTCAACATACGCGTTGAACGAGCTCACAAGCTCTTCATTCGAAATGGAATCTTCCGGTGTCCACAGGCCCGTGGAACGGATCATGGCGGCGGTCATATACTCTCCCAACCCGCGACAGAGTCACTTGTTCAAGTGACAAACTATCGCCGGGAGACGCGCCCTGTCGACCTTGCAGCGCGTCAATGCGCCGCGCGGGCGCAGTCAGGCAGAGGCCGGCGTGTTCAGCCGGGCGACTTCCTCGTGCCGGAAACACCCGGTCAGGTGATCGTTGACCATGCCGACCGCCTGCATGAAGGCGTAGACGATGACCGGGCCGCAGAACTTGAAACCAAGCGATTTCAACTCCTTGCTCATGGCCTGGCTGGTCGGGGTCTGAGCCGGCACCTCGGCCATGCTGGCGTAGTGGTGGGTTGCCGGCGCGCCGTCGACAAAGTCCCAGAGGCGCTGGGAGAATCCGCGCGGACTGTCCTGGATATCGCACCAGACCCGGGCGCCCTGAATGGCGGCCTCGATCTTGGCGCGCGAGCGCACGATGCCGGAATTGGCCAGCAGGCGGTCGATATCAGCCTCGCCATAGCGCGCGATGGCCTGCGGATCGAATCGGTCGAAGGCCTCGCGGAAATTCTCCCGCTTCCTCAGGATGGTGATCCAGGAGAGACCTGCCTGGAAGCCATCCAGGACCAGTTTCTCGTACAGCGCCCGGTCGTCATACTCCGGCACACCCCAGTCGGTATCGTGATAGGCGATGTAGAGCGGGTCTTCCCCCGGCCAGGGACAGCGATGCGGCATGGACGGTCTCCTTCGACTCTCCTCCGATTAGATCAAACCGGGAACGAAGGAAAGCGTCAGAGAATCGCGAGGCGGATGAAATAGGCCACCGTCATCAGCACAAGTACGGACCCGGACCACAGCACGGCAAACCAGGCCAGCCTCGACCAGAGCGGGCGGTCGCCGGAATCGTCCGAATAGCGATTGTGATCGAATTTAGTGATAGCCCGTCTCCTTGGTGACTTTGCCTCGGAAGATCCAGTAGGCATAAGCCGTGTATGCCAGGATCAGCGGCAGGAGCACGGCAGCTCCGGCCAGCATGAACCAGAGCGAGCTGGACGGCGCGGCGCTTTCCCAGATGGTGACTGACTCAGGAACGACATAGGGGAAGAAACTGATCCCCAGTCCGATGAAGCTGAGTGTGAAAAGTCCGATCGAGGCCAGGAATGGCATCAGCTCGCGCCGGCTGGTCAGGCCGTAGAAAACCAGCGCGGCGAGGCCCGCCACGAGCAGGGGAACCGGGCTGAGGAAAGCGATATTCGGCCAGGCAAACCAACGCTCTGCGACTTCGGGGTGGCGAAAGGGTGTCCACGCACTGACCGCGGCGATGGCCAGCAGCGTGCCGCCCAGGGCGGGCAGGGCGAGCGTGCGCATGCGCGACTGCAATTGGCCTTCGGTCTTCAGCACCAGCCAGCCTGCGCCGAGCAGCGCGTAGCCGATCACGACGCTGAGACCCGTCAGCATCGAAAAGCCGGAGAACCAGGAAAAGGCGCCGCCGGTAAACTGACGTCCATCGGTTTCGATTCCCGAGATGATGGTTCCCAGGATTACGCCCTGCATGAAGGCGGCGAGCGCCGAGCCGGCGATGAACCCCCAATCCCAGTAGCGACGCGCGCGGATCGTCTTGAACCGGAATTCGAAGGCGACCCCGCGAAACACCAGGCCCATCAGCATGAAGAGGGCGGGCAGATAGATTCCGGGCATGATGATCGCGTAGGCGAGCGGAAAGACGGCAAACAGCCCGCCGCCGCCCAGGATGAGCCAGGTCTCGTTACCGTCCCAGACCGGCGCGACGGAGTTGATCATGATGTCGCGGTCGTCGTCATCGCGCGCGAAGGGCAGGAGGATGCCGATGCCCAGGTCGAACCCGTCCAGGATTACGTAGGCGAGCACGGCAAAGGCCAGAAGAAAGGCCCAGGTCAGGACAAGCGCTTCATTCATGACGAAAATCCTTCCCCTGATCTCGGCCGCTGGCCGGGACCGGCCGCGCGGGTCGGGGCTGCGGGTTCATCCTCGCTCTGCGGGTCTTCCGGGCCTTTGCCCATCAGGCGCAGGATGTAGAACGTGCCCGCCCCGAACACGATGAAATAGACCACGATGAAAACGATGAGGGAGGTTGCCACCTCGCCGGCGCTGGCCGGCGAAGCCGCATCATAGGTGCGCAGGAGATTGTAGACGACATAGGGCTGGCGCCCTACCTCGGTGGTAATCCAGCCGGCAATCACGGCGACGAAGCCGGACGGTCCCATCGCCAGGGCGAGGCGGTGGAACCACGCGCTGTCATACAGCCGCCCGCGCCAGCGCAGATAGAGGCTGACCAGACCGGTCAGGGCCATCAGCATGCCCAGCCCGACCATGATGCGGAAGCTCCAGAACACGATCGCGACCGGCGGCCGGTCTTCCTCTGCAAAGTCGGACAGGCCCGGCGTCGCGCCGTTCCAGTCATGGGTGAGAATCCAGGCGGACAGGTGAGGGATGGACACTTCCATCTCCACCTCGCCGGTCTGTTCGTTGGGCAGGCCGAACAGGATGAGCGGTGCGCCCTCCATCGGCTCGAAATGGCCCTCCATGGCGGCGATTTTGGCCGGCTGGTGCTCCAGCGTGTTCAGCCCGTGCAGATCGCCCAGGAATATCTGGACCGGCGCGACGATGGCCGCCATCCACATCGCCATGGACAGCATGACGCGCGCGGCCGGGTCGGCCTTGTTCTTCAGCAGGTGCCAGGCGCCCACGGCCCCCACCGCGAACGCGGTGGTCAGATAGGCCGCGGTCACCGTGTGCAGCAGCCGGTAGGGGAAGGAGGGATTGAAGACGATTTCCAGCCAGTTGTCCGGATGGAAGACGCCGGTATCGGTCAGGATGAACCCGGCCGGGGTATGCATCCAGCTGTTCACCGACAAAATCCAGAAGGCGGAGAAGAAGGTGCCGAACGCGACCAGGCAGGTGGCCATGAAGTGAAGCTTCTTGCCCACCTTGTTCAGGCCGAACAGCATCACCCCCAGAAAGCCGGCCTCCAGGAAGAAAGCCGAGAGAACTTCGTAGGCCATGAGCGGCCCCAGTATCGCTCCGGTCCGCTCCGAGAAGACCGACCAGTTGGTGCCGAACTGGTAGGTCATCACGATGCCGGACACGACACCCATGCCGAACGCGACGGCGAAAATCTTCACCCAGTACTTGAACAGCCGCAGGAAAACCTCGCGCCCGGTCCACAGCCATAGGCCTTCGAGCACCGCCAGGAAGCTTGCGAGCCCAATGGTGAAGGCGGGAAACAGGAAGTGAAACGCGATGGTGAAGGCAAACTGGATGCGGGCCAGCAAGACAGCGTCGAAATCGAACATGGAGCGAAGACCTTTCGGATTCTTCCAGACCCATACGTGTCCTTCTAGTAATTCCTCTCACAGGCTCGTCACGATGGCCAGTTGCCACGCGGCAGCGTGCCGCAGGGCTGGACCACGCTGCCTGGGCGGGCGTGGAACGCTTTAATCGGCGCCGCGTTCGCTGTGCGTGATGCGAACCGTGTTGTTCTCTCTGCTCGTTTTCGCGCTGACGGCGTGCGGGCGGGGCCTCCCTAACGATCCCCGAGGCACGCTGGAGCGCGTGCATGGAGGCGAACTTCGCGTGGGCCTGATCCTGGATGAGGCGGAAGTTCGCGCCGACCGGGAGCGGGTGGAGGGCTTCGCGCAATACCTTGGAGTAGCGCAAATCCGCTACGACACCGGGGAAGTTCATCATCTGGTCAACAAGCTGGAGCGCGGCGAGCTGGACATGATCGCCTCTTTTCCCCGCAAGACCCCGTTCAAGGAGGCCGGCTTCACCCGACCCTTCTCCGGTCCGGACGGGGATGAGCGTGTGTGGGGCGTGCGCGCGGGCGAGAACGCCTTTCTGCTCGCGGCCGATCGCTATCTCTACCAGCAAGAGAAGCCGTCATGAGCGGACATATTTCCAATCCGATGGATCCACGTCGGCCGCCGGAGGTCGACAAGGCACTTCACGAGGCCGAGCGGCTGGAGTGGCAAACCCTGTTCTGGCTGGTCGCCATCGTCATCGTAATGGGGGTGGTAGCCGGTGGCTCGCAAGCATTCCGCACCGCCTGGATCGAAGACATGCTCTCGCTGCTGGCCCCGGCCTTCTTCCTGATCACGCGCTGGATCGAACGCCTGCCGCCCAGCAAGGAATTTCCCTATGGCTTCTTCCGTGCGGGGTCACTCGCGTTTTTCCTGTCCGCGGCTGCACTGGCCGCGATCGGTGGCTTTCTTCTGTATGAAGGCGCGATGGGCCTTATCAAGATGGAGCATCCCAGCATTGGCTCGCGCACGATCTTCGAACACCAGGTGTGGCTGGGCTGGCTGATGATCGGCGCACTCGTTTTCTCGGTGATTCCGCCGGTCATCCTCGGACGCAAGAAGCGCAAGCTGGCCCGGCAGATCAACGATGAAGTTCTCTACATCGATGCCGATACCAACGCTGCGGACTGGCAGACCGGCGTGGCGGGTATCGCCGGCGTTCTGGGCATCGCGCTGGGGCTGTGGTGGGCGGACTCCGCGATGGCGGTGCTCATATCGCTGTCAATCCTCAAGGATGGATTGACGGGCCTGCGCCTGTCCACGACCTCGCTGCTCGACGGTGCGCCGCGCAAGCTTGGCTCCATGGAAATCGAGCCTGACGCCGATCGCATCCTCGACGCTCTGGGGGAACGCTATCACGGGGCCCATATCCAGATCCGCGAAACCGGGCGCTATTTTCGAGCGATGGTCAGCCCGCAAGAGACGCCCCACCTGCCGCAGGACATGGCCGAAGAGCTTCTGGACAAGGATCACTGGCGTCTGATCGAAGTGGGGGTCGCTCAGCGGGGAAGCTGGCCGCCTCCGGTCCATCGAGGCGACAAGCCCGGCGGGCAGGCCGGTAAATCAAAGGCGCACGACGCGATGCGCGACTCCTCAAAGGCGGGGTCCGGGGACCGCACCGAGTCCTCCTAAAACGTGTCCAGGTCCTGGGTGATCTCGAGGGAGCAGCCGCCGGATTCGGGTGTTTCGTTGCGCTCCAGGGCGGCCCTGAGCCGGTCGAGGCGCACGCGCGCCAGGGCGTCCTTGCCGGCGGTCGAGGTGATCGTGCCCAGCGGCGTTTCACCGGAGCTGACCGGGGCCTGGGTCTCGAGCGCGTTATCGGCTGACACGCGGACGGTGCGCTTTCTCACGCCGCCCTTGCGATGCATCCGGCTGGCGACTTCCTGGCCGACAAAGCAGCCTTTCTTGTAGTCGATGCCGGCCATAAGATCTTGGTTCACATCGGTGGGAAAGACCTCGGCCGGTCCGTAATCCTTGCCGAATTCGGGCAGACCCTCACCGATCCGAGCGGCCTCGTACTCGTCTTCATCGACCGGCCCGCCGGCCGGCACGATGGCGCGCTGGCCCATTTGCGCGCGGCGCGGATCGGGGGAGATGGCAAGGGCAAGGGTGGCCAGCTCCGCCTCGCCTTCGCCGCGCGCCTGCGCCACGGCCAGGTCGGCGCGCGGGGCGATCGAGGCGTCGGCGCGCAGGCGGTAGAGCGAGAGACGCTTGAGCAGCGCCTCCGCCTCGCTGGCGGGCAGGTCGATGAAGAGGCCGCCCTCGCCATTGTCGAACAGGAAGAAGTCGGCCAGCACCTTGCCTTGCGGAGTAAGCAGCGCGGAGAATTGCGCGCGGCCGGGTTCGAGGCCGGCCGGGCCTTTGGTGATGACCCGCTGAAGGAAGGTCCTGGCGTCCGCGCCGGTGATCTCGATGACGGCCCGGTCGGGCAGCGCGGTCAGAAATGCCGGTCGGGTCATGGGCGAAGCCTCTCTTGCGGGTGGCCCGGTACATGGGCCTGATCGCGAACGCTGGCAAGATTGCGCGCAACAGGGTAAGTGCGGCGCTCACATGACGCGGATACTCTTCATCACCTCCACCCGCATCGGCGATGCGGTCCTGTCCTCCGGTCTGCTGGACCATCTGGCCAGGACATACCCGGATGCGCGCGTGACCGTCGCGTGCGGACCGCTGGCCGCGCCGCTGTTTGCCCATGCGCCCGGCGTGAACGAGGTGATCGTGATGGCCAAGCGGGCCGGCGGCGGGCACTGGATCGATCTGTGGCGGCGTACGGTGACGCGGCGCTGGGATATCGTGATCGACTTGCGAGCCTCGGCCACGAGCTGGTTCCTGCTGGCCGGCAAGCGCCACGTCAAACGCAAGGCATCAGGCGCGAGCGCGCCGGTCCACAAGGTGGAGGAGGCGGCTTCGGTAATCGGCCTGTCCCCGCCGCCAGCGCCCACGGTGTGGTCGAGCGAGGCGGCGCGGGCGAAAGCCGAGACACTGCTGGGCGGCGAGGGGGCCATACTGGCGATCGCGCCGGCGGCGGCCGCGCCCTTCAAGGAATGGCCGTGCGAGCGCTTCGCGGCGCTCGCCGCGCACCTGACCGGCCCGGACGGGGCGCTGGCCGGCGCGCGGATCGCGGTGTTCGGCGGACCGGGCGACGAGGCGGCAGCGCGCGAAGCAACCGCCGGGCTCGACCCGGACCGGGTGATCGACCTGACCGGAAAGCTGGCCATCGACGAGGCTGCGGCCTGTCTGGAAAAGGCCAGCCTGTTCGTAGGCAACGACTCCGGACTGATGCACCTGTCGGCTGCGGCCGGCACGCCGACGCTGGGCCTGTTCGGACCCACCGACGAGCGCCTGTACGGGCCGTGGGGGCGCAAAGCGCGCGCCATTCGCGCCGGTGGCCCGGCCGATGAGCGCGAACGGGCGCGGTTGCGCTTTGCCTCCGAAAGCCTGATGGGTGATCTGGAACTTGAACCGGTGATCGCCGCAGCGGAAAGTCTGATCGAGGAGCACGTGAAACGATGAGCGAGACGTTTGACACGATTATCAAGGGCGGCACCGTGGTCAGCCACGCCGGGCGCGCGCGCGCCGATGTCGGGATTCGCGACGGCAAGTTTGCCGCCGTCGGCAATCTGTCCGCCGACCAGGCCGGCGAAGTCATCGACGCGACCGGCCTGCACGTGCTGCCCGGCATCATCGACAGCCAGGTCCATTTCCGCGAGCCGGGCCTCGAATGGAAGGAAGACCTGGAGTCGGGAAGCCGCGCCGCGGTGATGGGCGGGGTGACCGCCGTGTTCGAGATGCCCAACACCAAGCCCTCCACGATCACGCCCGACCTGATGGAAGACAAGGTCAAGCGCGGCACCGACCGCATGCATTGCGACTTTGCCTTCTATGCCGGGGCGACCAAGGAGAACCCGGCCGTGCTGCGCGAGATGGAGCGCATGCGCGGGTGCTGCGGCGTGAAGGTCTTCATGGGCGCCTCGACCGGGGATTTGCTGGTCGATGACGATGAGGGCGTCGCTGCGGTGCTGAAGGTCATCGAGCGCCGGGCAGCCTTCCATTCCGAAGACGAGTTCCGCCTGGCCGACCGCCGCAGTCTCGCCCGCGACGGCGACTGGACGAGCCATGAGGAGGTGCGCGACGCGACCGCGGCGATGCAGTCGACCGAGCGGCTCGTGCGCCTGGCGCGCGAGGCGGGCAAGCGCATTCACGTGCTGCACATCTCCACGGCCCAGGAGATCGATTTCCTGGAACAGCACAAGGATGTGGCGAGCGTCGAGATCACGCCCCAGCATCTCACGCTGGAAGCGCCCGAGGCCTATGAGCGGCTGAAGGCCTATGCCCAGATGAACCCGCCCATTCGCGGGCACGAGCACCGCATGGGGCTGTGGCGCGGTATCGCGCAGGGCGTGGCCGACGTGCTGGGCTCCGATCATGCCCCGCATACGATCGAGGAGAAGGATCGCCCCTATCCCCAGAGCCCGTCCGGCATGCCGGGCGTGCAGACGCTGCTGCCGCTAATGCTGAACCATGTGGCCGAAGGCCGGCTGAGCCTAGAGCGCCTGGTCGACCTGACCAGCCACGGACCGCAGCGCATTTTCGGCCTGGCCGGCAAGGGGCGGATCGCGAATGGTTACGACGCCGACGTGACGCTGGTCGATCTGGATGCCGAGCGCGAGATCACCGAAGACTGGCTGGCGTCCAAATGCGGCTGGTCGCCCTTCACCGGCGAGCGGGTCAAGGGCTGGCCGGTCGGGACGATCGTGCGCGGCACCGCTGTCATGCGCGAGGGTGAGCTGACCCGGCCGTCCACGGGCCAGGCCTGCCGCTTCGTGGAGACACTCGGCGCGGTCTAGAAACGGGAAGGGCGGCCCGGCAAGTGCCGGACCGCCCCGATCTGTTCACCCTGTGCGCGCCGTCTAGGCAGCGCGGACATTCTGCAGGAAGTCCGCCACTTCACGCTGAAGCGTATCGGAGTGCGCCCGCAGCGCACTCGCCGCCTGGTCGACCGTCCGTGCGACCTTTTCAGAATCCGACACAGCGCTTTGCACGCCGGTGATGTCGCCGGAGACCGTGCGGGCCCCGAGTGCGGCCTGCTGGGCGGAGGCCGAGATTTCGCTGGTCGCCGAGGTCTGTTCCTCCACCGCTGCGGCCAGCGCAGACGACGTATCGTCGATTTCGCGGATGCGCCCGATGATCTCGCGCGTCGAGCCGATGGCATCGGTCGCGGCCTGGCCGATCTTCTTCAGCTGCGAGTCGATCTCGTCGGTGAGGGTCTGGGTCTGGCGCGCAAGCGTTTTCACCTCGCTGGCCACGACCGCGAACCCCTTGCCTGCTTCCCCGGCGCGGGCCGCTTCGATGGTGGCGTTGAGTGCCAGCAGATTGGTCTGCTCGGCAACGCCGGTGATGGAGCGGATGATCTCGTCCACACCGACAATCGCTTCGTTCAGGCGGTCCAGCTGCTCGCTGCTGACGCGGGCATGGTCACTGGAGCTGCGTGCCGCGGTCGCGGCCGAACTCACCTGGCTGGAGACTTCCTGGATGGAGGCGGTCAGCTCCTCGGCGGCCGAGGCGACAGCCTCGACGCCGGCGCTGGCCTGAACCGCAGCGGCGGCGACCGAGCTGGAACGCGTTCCCGACTGGGAAACCGCGCTGTTCAGCTCGCGCGCATTGGCTTCAAGTCCCTCGGAGGCCTTGGCCAGGGCCTGGACGATCCCTCCCACCGAGCTCTCGAATGCGTCGGCCATTTTCAGGGCCCCCTCACGGCGGGCCTGCTGCGCGCGCGTCTCGGCCTGCGAGGCTTCGGCGCGCGCCTCTTCCATCTTGATCGTGTTGTCGCGGAAGATCTCCAGCGCGCGGGCCATGTGGCCGATCTCGTCAGCACGATTTGCGCCTTCGATCTCGATCGAGGTGTCACCGTCTGCCAGCAAGCCCATCTTTGTCGTGATCTTGCCCAGGGCGCGGCTGATCTGGCTGGCGAAGACCAGCCCCAGAGCGATGGCCGCGAGCGCGCCGGCAATCACCGCAGCCAGCACCAGCGTCTGCGTGCGTTCCGCGCTGGCCTGAGCTTGCGGGCCGAGCGTGTTCTGCCGTTCGAGATTGGCCGCGCGGCGTTCGCTTGCGGCTCCGGAAATGGCCGGGCCAACCGTGTCCATCTCACCGAGATACTGATTGCGTGTGAGGATCGCCGTCACCGTGGCGTCAACCGCTTGCGCGTAAAGATCAATCTGTTGCTGCGCTTCCATAGTCAGAGCGCGGCGCTCCGGGTTTTGCAGGAGCGGCAGGAGTGTGGCCAGCGATCCCCGGGCGAGATCGATCTCGGAGCGGGCACGCTGCGCATCTTCGGAAAGATTACTGACCAGAAACCGCTCGGCGTTCAGCCGGGCGAGAAGCAGGTGCTCCTTGGCCAGGGAGGCAAAAAATGAGGCCTCTGTGTCTCCGTCGGCATAGGCGGACTCGGTGACACCAGTCAGCGCGATGCGACCCTGAAGACCGGACTCCGCCATGATCTCGGCCTGCGTGTCGCGGATGGCCTGTTGGCTGCGCGCTTGCCGGAAAGCTGCCAGATACGCTTCGGCCTCGGGTATCTGGGCGGAGAGTTCGGCCTCGTCGAGAAGTTCGATCAACTCGGCAATACGTGCTTCGAATTGCTGCGCGATGGCAGGGTCGCCGTTGGCACGCCAGCGAAACCCGTCAAGACGGGCGGTGGCCAGGTCTCCGTTCACCTCGTCGACCAGAAGGCTCTGACGCGCGGTTGCGCGATACTGGGTAAAGGTGGTCGCCAGGCCGCGCGTGCCGAAAAATCCTATCGCGCCGACGATCGTGGTGAGGATGGCGACGAGCAGGAAGCCGCCAACCAATTGCTGCCTTAAGGTGAGTTTGTGCATTGCGATGCCCCGATTGAACGTATGCGTTCACGGGTGCGCTCGAATGGTTACCGAAGAATTATGCAAGACTCTTGCACAAAACAGCCTGAAAGGGGTCATTTTGGCCTGAGAATAGGGAAAGTCGCTTTCTCGCCGAATTTTCTATCTGAGGTGTAATATGGAATATTCTGCATTACCTGCACGAGAATCGGAAATGACGCGGAAATCCGCAGCCGCACATCGGTGCGTCAGTTGAAATATTCGTTCTCGAGGGACTCCGCCAGCGCGCGTCCCTGGCTGGCCAGTTGCTCGCGCGCGAGCTCCGCCTCGGCGCCGCAGCGTGTCTGGCGCCGTTCGTGAAAGCGGAAGCCTTCGTTGAAGCTGTTGGCGAGCCGCTCGCGATAGGCGCCGCGGGTCGGGGCCTCGAGGTCGAGCATTTCCAGCATCACTTCGCGCCATTGCTGATCGTTCTCGCCGCCGCACGCGAAGGACAGGTAGTGCAGTTCGCCGAGAATCCCTGCGAGCTCCTCCACCGGATAGCCGCGCGTGACCGGAGCCGCGGGATCCTGCACGGACTGATAGGTCTGCCCGTGTGCGCTCGTGGCGCTGAGCGCGACAGCGAGAATGAGGAGAGGGCGGAGCATAACGATCATGAAACGTCAGTTGCCTTTCGATTTCGGCTGGATTGAGGCGGCGCGCGCGTGGAAGCTGTCCTGCACAGCCGTACGCGTCTTGTCCCATGACAGGCGCGAAAGCGCCTCGTCCAATGGCACGAATTCGGCCTCGCTGGCATCGTCGCCGGGCTCGGGATCGCCGCTCACCCATTCGGCGGTAAAGTCGATCAGCACGTAATGGCTGTCCGGAGCGATCGCCTCGTAGACACCCAGAAGAGTCTCGATGCGCGCCTCGACTCCGGTTTCCTCAGCCAGCTCCCTCAACCCGGCTTCCTGTGTGTTTTCGCCAAACTCGATCTTGCCTCCGGGGATGGACCAGGCGCCCTCCATCGGAGGCCGGCCGCGCCGGATCAGCAGCACCTCGTTGTCCTTCCAGACGACGAGACCGACGCAGGCGACCGGGCGGGGATGAGTCATGAGCGGTGTCCCTGGCTTGACGGCGGACCGGGGCTTGCGGCCCGATAGGGTTCATGTGCGGACGCTATGTCATCTCCTACACGCTCGACGAGTTGCGGCAACTCCTCGAGTTTGAAGACCGGCCCAATTTGGAGCCGAACTATAACGTCGCGCCATCCTTGAACCTGCCGGTGCTGCGCCGGGGTGCGGAAGGCGGGATGCGCCTGACGCCGGTACGCTGGGGGCTGGTTCCGCACTGGTCGAAACGCGGACCGGGATCGCAGGACCCGATCAATGCGCGCAATGAAACGGCGGCGCAGAAGCCGAGCTTCCGCCAGGCACTGGCGCGCCGCCGGGCCCTGGTTCCCGCGAGCGGGTTCTATGAATGGCACCGGGTGGGTGAGACGAAGACGCCCTATTTCATCACGCGGAGCGACGCCAGGCCCATGATGTTTGCCGGTCTGTGGGAGCGTTGGGGCGAAGGCGAGGCGCAGATTGACAGCTTTGCCATCCTGACTGCGGCGGCCAATGAAGACATCGCGTCCATTCATCACCGCACGCCGGTTCTCATCGATCCTGGCGCAGCCAGTGACTGGCTCGACCCCGGCACAGAGCCCGCGCCGTTTCTGAAGCCGCCGCCAGAGGGGACGTTTGTTCTGCGCGAGGTTTCCGAAAAGGTAAACTCCGTGCGCAATGGCGGCCCCGGGCTTATCGAGCCTGTCGCCCGTTTGCAGGGCGAACTGGACTAGCCGGGCTCGCCGATGCGCAAAGCTGCGAGCGCGCTCTGGATGTCCGGTTCAAAGCTGAGTCCGTCGACCAGGGCAGGATCGGTGAATTCGTAGCGCACGACGTGGTCGAGCAGGGTGGAGAACGGACCCCAGAACTGATTGTCGACAAAGGCGACCGGCTTGTTTTCGAGGCCGAGATTGCGCCGGGTGAGCAGGTCGAAGACTTCTTCGAGGGTTCCGGTGCCGCCGGGCAGGGCCAGGAATCCGTCCGATTCGGCAATCATCATCGATTTGCGCGCGCCAAGGGTGGCCACCTTGCGCAGCTCGATCCCCTCGAACGCACCTTCCACCGGGATCAGAAATTCGGGGATAACACCGAGCACCGTTCCGCCGGCATCGGCTGCGGCACGCGCGGCGATTCCGGCCAGCCCGGCCGTTCCGCCGCCGAACACAAGACGGTAGCCGGCCTGCGCGACCCGGCGCCCGGCCTCTTCGGCGAGTGCCTCGAAAGCGGGTTCATTGCCGGTCCGGGTCCCGCAATAGACGCAAACGCTTCGTAGTTTTGCCATGTCATACCTGTATGAAGAGAGTGGTGTTCCAGACTCGACGCCTCGGTATGGTAAGCTTAATCCTATGTAAATGATGGCGCGACCCTGGCGTCATCCCCCACGGCCGAGCGCCCTTAAGGAGACCTCCATGAGTGCAACTCGATCCTTACTGATTGCAGCCGCCTTGCTCATTGTCGCTGTGGCTGCGGCGCTGGGCTATGTCTTCACGCGCGAAGCTGACACCCCCGAGCCTGCCCCGGCCGCTTCCCAGGCCGAGAGCGAGGCCGAGGCCCCCGCCGAGAGCGCGGCACTCGCCCCGCCGAGCTTCGACGTCGTGCGCGTCGACCCTCGCGGCACCGCCGTTGTCGCCGGGCGCGGCAGCCCCGGTGCCCGGGTCAGCCTGCTGGCCGGCGAGCGCGAGGTGGCCGAGGCCGAAATCGATGCCGCGGGCGAGTGGGTCATGATCATCGAGGACCCGCTGCCGGCGGGCTCGGTCGAACTGAGCCTTCTCATGCGTACGCCCTCGGGCCAGGAAATCCGCTCCGACCAGGTGGTGGTTGTGGCCATTCCGGAATCGCGCGACCGCACGCCACTCGTGGTGCTGGGCCGTCCGGGCGGCGCGAGCGAAGTCCTCCAGTCGCCGTTCGACGGCATATCCATGGGATCGCTGTCGCTGGAAACCGTCGACTATGACGAAGCCGGCGCGGTGATCTTCAGCGGCCGCTCCGCGCCGGGCGCGGGCATCCGCGTGCTGGCCGATGGCGACGTGGTCGGCGAGACCACGGCGGACGCTGCCGGGCGCTGGACGGTTCAGGCCGACGAGACCTTCGCGCCGGGCGTCTACGATCTGCAGATCGACCAGATCGAGGACGGGCAGGTCACGGCCGTGATCGTGCTGCCGTTCGAGCGGGTCTCGGCAGACGAGCTGAACATGGGCGATAATCGGGTCGTCGTGCAGCCGGGCAATTCGCTGTGGCGGATCGCGCGCCGCCTCTATGGCGAAGGCGTGCAGTACACCGTCATCTACGAAGCCAACCAGTCCCAGATCCGCGATCCCGACCTGATCTATCCCGGTCAGGTGCTGGATGTGCCCGGTGAAGAAGGCGAGGACAGCGAGGGCTGAGCCCGGGCGATCCGCGGGACTGGCAGTTGCGCACCATGCGCCCTACCTAACGCGCGATGACAGCACCCAGCGACGACACACAGGAAGGGCCGGCGCCCGAAGGCCGGCTGGACGAGGCGATCGGGCGGCTCCTGACGCTGCTCGCCTCGCCGGAAATGGCCAAGTGGCGCGTACGCATGGCGATCGCCTTTGGCCTGACCGTGCTGGCGAAATTCTTCTCTGTCGGGGCCCCGGTCCTGTTCGGTGAAGGGGTCAACGTGCTCACGCGCGCGGCGACCGACGGCACATTGAGCACGCTGGCCTGGTGGAGCTTTGGCGGCGCCTTCTTGGCCTACGGCCTCGCGCGCTTTGCCGGAACTGCGGCGCCGCAGGCGCGCGATGCGCTGTTTGCTCCTGTGTCCAACGACGCGCAGCGTCTCGTGGCGGTCCAGGGCTTTGCTCACGTGCAGAGCCTGTCGCTGCGCTATCATCAGATGAAGCGCACGGGCGCGGTCAACCGGATCATCGATCGCGGCGCGAACGCGGTCGATTTCCTGCTACGCTTCCTGGTGTTCAACATCCTGCCGGCGCTTGTCGAGCTGACGCTCGCGGCCATCGTTGCGGCTGTGATCTACAACTGGATATTCTCGGTGGTCATCGTGATTGCCGTCCTCGCCTACGCGGTGGTGACCGGGGTGATGACGGAATGGCGCGTGAAGCTGCGCCGCCGGATGAACGAGGCCGACACCGAGGTGAATGCGCGCTCGGTCGATACGCTGTCCAATTTCGAAACCGTCAAGGCCTTCGCCGCCGAGCAGCGCGAAGTCGACCGCTATAACGCGTCCAAGACCCGGTATGCCGACGCGGCTGCGGCCAGCCAGCAAAGCCTTGCGGGGCTGAACGCAGCCCAGGCCGCGATCATGAATGGCGGCCTGCTGGCGGTTGCGCTGCTGGGCGGGGTGCTGGCAATCCGCGGCGAGCTGGAGCCGGGCGATATTGCGGCCCTGACGCTGATGCTGATGAATGTGTACCAGCCGCTGAATATTCTCGGCTGGGCGTATCGCGAGATCAAACAGGCCACCGTCGATCTGGAGCGCCTGTTCCAGATGCTGCGTTTGCGCCCCGAGGTTGCCGACATCCCGGATGCCCCGGCGCTGGAGGTTTCCGGCGCAGAGGTGCGCTACGAGGATGTGAGCTTTTCCCATGAGGGCCGGGAGCGCTCAGTTGCCGATCTCAGCCTGACCATCGAGCCGGGGAGCTTTGTCGGGTTCTGCGGCCCGTCCGGCGCGGGCAAATCGACCCTGTTGCGTCTGCTCTACCGCTTTTTCGATCCCGATAGCGGCCGCATCCTGATCGACGGGCAGGACATCTCCAGGGTCAGCCAGGCCTCGCTGCGCGACGCGCTGGGGCTGGTGCCCCAGGAGGTCGTGCTGTTCAACGATACGCTCTGGGAAAACGTCCTCTACGGCCGGCCCGGGGCGACCGACGCCGACGTGATGGACGCGATCGAGCGCGCGCGTCTGAAGAGCTTTGTGGATGGCCTGCCGGCGGGCATGCAGACGCGCGTCGGCGAGCGGGGCCTGCGCCTGTCCGGCGGCGAGAAGCAGCGTGTCGGTGTGGCGCGGGCGATCCTGAAGAATCCGCCCATCCTGATCCTGGACGAGGCGACTTCGGCGCTGGACTCCCACACCGAGGCCGAAGTCCAGGCGGCCCTGGCCGAAGCGGCTCGCGGACGCACGACGATCGCGGTGGCCCACCGGTTGTCCACCATTGCCGGCGCCGACCAGATTCACGTTCTGGAGGAAGGTGCGCTGGTGGAATCCGGGCGCCACGAGGAGTTGCTGGCTGCGGGCGGGCTCTATGCCAGCATGTGGCGGCGCCAGGCAGACCAGTCCGATACGGCGCCTGCCCGGGTGCGCGCACTGAAGGTCTGAATACTCGTATTCAGCTCTTGCTAAGGGTTTATCCCGATAGTGATTTTCACATTTAGACGAGCCGCTCAGACCTAAGAAGGGGGAGGCATGAGCCGATCACTTGAGATTGACGACGGGATTATTCTGTCCCGGCGCGTCGGCAGCGTGGATTGGGAGGAGGCGATGGAGTCCTTCTCGCTCTATTCCGCGATGGTCGAGGATTCCGGTGCGCGCAAGCTGCTCATGGACATGAGCGAGGCTGAAATCCATATCCCGGCCGGCGAGGCGCGCGGACTGGCGCAGATGTTCGTGCGATCCACGCCCGATTCGCTCAGTGTGGCGGCGGTCCTGCCGACGCGCGAGACCGGCTACCGCTTTATCCAGGCCTTCCAGGAAGTCGTCGCGGGGGAGGGCCGCACGATCGCGGTCGTCGAGACCGAGGATCAGGCGCGTGCGTTTCTCAGATCCAGCTCGGGCGAGGAAGCAGGGGCCAAGAGCCAGGAGAAGGGTGGGCCTGTCGGCCGGTTCTTCGCCGGGCTTCTCGGGCGCGCCTAGGCGCACGCCCCAGCTTTGCAGAGACAGCAAGCGGAACGGCCTGCGCGCAGCGCGGGCCGTATTCGTTTGTGCTGGGCGCAGCCACGCTGGCCAGGCAGGCGTTTGAAATATGAAGAAAATCCAGAATGTGAGATGGCTCCCCGGGACGGGCTCGAACCGCCGACCCGGTGATTAACAGTCACCTGCTCTACCAACTGAGCTACCGGGGAATATCCACTCTCGTCTGGAGGACGTGGTCTTTAGCAACGCCGTCCGTGCGGGGCAAGACAGGTTTTCACCGCGACCTGCCATTTTCCGCAGCCCGTCCATCCGGCAAGAAAAAACGGGAGCCACGAAGGGCTCCCGAAAAGGCTTGGGTGGATGGTGGGGTGTCTTCCGAAGAAGACGACTCATGTTTAACGATTCGAGGGTTAACGCCGTCCTAATATTAACGCCGGAATGGGGGAAACTGGTGACAGGTCTATCCGTAAGGTTAAGAAACCACGGGGTTATCGAGAATATTCCGCACCTGTGCTAGGCTGCAGAACGTGATGATTGCAACGCAAGGGAGGCGTGACATGGCAGGCAAGCAAGGCCGCTGTGCGACATATTCGGAATTCTGGCCGTTCTATCTGCGCGAGCACGCGGTGCCGGCCACGCGGGTCTGGCACTTCATCGGTTCGACGGCCGCACCGGTGGTGCTGGCCTATGCGCTTCTGACCCAGACCTGGTGGGCTCTGCTTCTTGTGCCGGTGGCGGGATATTTCTTCGCCTGGGTCGCCCACGCCTTTGTCGAGCACAACCGGCCGGCGACCTTCACCCATCCCTGGTGGTCGCTGATCAGCGATTACCGGATGTTCTATCTTTTCCTGACCGGGCGCTTGCGCGAGGAACTGGTGAGGGCCGGCGTGGAGGATCATCCTCATGCCCGTCCGGCAGAGTGATCGGCCTGGCGATAGCTAAACGCGAAGAGGGGGATGGAGGCGCCACCCGGAATCGAACCGGGGTACACGGATTTGCAATCCGCTGCGTCACCACTCCGCCATGGCGCCTCACGCAGGATGCGAATGTATAACCAAGCCTTTGGCGGCCCGCAACGCGCCAGCGGCAGCCGATGCTGCGATCCTTGCGACGGATGCGTTGTCACCGCGTCGTTTGAAGCGATATACACCCGCTGAACGGTACTCGGGAGTGTCTGGTCTATGAGCGATTTCGTCCAAGCCCGCCGCGCGATGGTCAACAGCCAGGTGCGGATCAACGACGTGACGGACTACCGTATTCAGGATGCCATGCTCGAGCTGCCGCGCGAACTCTTCGTGCCGCGCTCCAAGCAGGCCAAGGCCTATGGCGATGCCGAGGTTGAAGTGGCCGAAGGACGCTTCCTCATCAGCCCGCGGGACCTGGCCAAGCTGATCCACGTTGCCAATGTCCGTCCGACCGACCTGGTTCTCGATGTGGCTTGCGGGCGCGGCTACACGACTGCGCTTCTGGCCCGTCTGGCGGAAACGGTCGTGGGAATCGATTCAGACGACGATCTGGTCCGCCGCGCCAGCGAGCGCCTGACCGAGGTGCGCGCCGACAATGCAGTCGTGGTCAAGGCCGACCCCACGGCCGGCGTGCCCGACCAGGGGCCCTTCGACGTGATCGTCATTGCCGGCGCGGTCGACGAAGTGCCGGATGCGCTGCTGGAGCAGCTGGCCGAAGGCGGCCGGCTGGTGACCTTCGTGCGGTCCGGCCCGGTGGGGCGTGCAACGGTCTTTACCAAGGGGCAGGGCGGTTCGGTCGGCGAATATGTGGTTTTCGACGGCACGCCGACTCTCGTGCCCGGCTTTGGAAAAGAAGACGAATTCGTTTTCTAGGCCGCCGCCTCGGTGAAACCGGGGTGAACGGTGTTCACTTTTTGAGTGCGACGGCGTATACGCGTTGCCGGGTTCACCACGCGAGGCAGGTATGACATTCCGACTTCTCTCGACCGCGATTCTCTGTGCCGCGGCGCTCGCGGCTCCGGCCACCGCCCAGACCCTGGAAGAAACGCTGGCTGCCGCCTACGAGTCCAATCCGGTTCTGGCCGGCCAGCGCGCCCAGCTGCGCCAGACCAATGAAGGCTATTATCAGGCGCGAGCCGGGGCGCTGCCTTCGCTCTCGGCGAGCGCTTCGGTCTCCGAGAGCGAGACCTGGGGTGGCAGCAGCCAGGCGACGCTTGGCCAGACCGGGTCCGGCAGCGCGGGCTATTCTGTAACCGCCAACCAGGCGCTCTATCGCGGCGGCCGGATCTCGGGCGCCATCGATCAGGCTCTCGCCGGGATCGAGGCCGGGCGGATGCGCCTTCTGTCCACCGAACAGGGCGTGCTCGTCGATGCGGTCACGGCGCACACCACCGTGATCCGGGATCAGGAAATCGTTGCAATCCGCCGCAATAACGTCGAAGTGCTGGCCCGCCAGCTCGACGCCGCGCGGGACCGTTTCGAGGTGGGAGAGATCACGCGGACCGACGTGGCTCAGGCCGAGGCACGCCTGTCGGGCGCCCAGGCCGAACTCGCGGCTGCGCAGGCCCAGCTGGCGGCGTCCCGCGCCAATTACGAGCGCGTTGTCGGGATCACGCCGACGACTCTGGTCGAGCCGGAGGGCCTTCCGGTCCTGCCCCAAGACCTGGCCAACGCGGCCGATGTGGCGCTGGCGGCGAACCCTGAATTGCTGGCGGCCCAGTATTCGGAGATCGCGGCCAGCCAGGGGGTGCAAATCGCGCGAGGCGCGCGCCGTCCGGAGATCGGCCTCCAGGCGACCGCTTCGGAAAACCGGGAATCGGATTTTACCGGCCGGGGGCGGGGATCGGCGACGATCCGGGCCCAGGTATCGGTACCGTTGTTCACCGGCGGGTTGAATGCCTCGCGTGTGCGCGAAGCGATCGCAGCAGAAGATCAGGCCCGGCTGCAGGTGGTTCAGGCCCGTCGCCAGGTCATCGAGGGAGTGACCACGGCCTGGAATAATCTTCTCGCGGCCAGAGCGGTGATCGAATCCAGCCGCGAAGCGGTGCAGGCAAACGAAATCGCCTTCGACGGCGTGGAGCAGGAAGCCTTTGTCGGCCTGCGCACGACGCTGGACGTGCTCAATGCCGAGCAGGAATTGCTCAACTCGCGCCTGAATCTCGTTCAGGCCGAACGCGACCTCTACGTTGCATCCTACAACCTGCTGCAGTCGATGGGCGTGCTCGATGCCCAGCGTCTGGAATTGCCGGTTGATGCCTATGATGCTGAAGCTTCTCTCGATCGCGGCTGGGGCCCTAACCTGGATTTAACGCCCTGGAACTAGTGTGCTGCCAAGCGGGCAAGCTTTGCTGGACATTGGGTGCGCCGCAGCACTAGTTTTAAGCCTATCAGGCTGGCTCTCAACGCGACGGACGAAGGACGTTTCCCATGGCAAACGCCGAACAAGAACCGACAATGGAGGAGATCCTCGCCTCCATCCGCAGGATCATCAACGAGGACGAGGAAGAGGCCGCGCCGGCCGAGGCCGAGGCTGCGTCCACTGAAACCGAGTCCGAGCCTGAGTCCGACATGGACGGGGACGAGCCTCAGGCAGAGGCCGAGGCTGAAGCAGAGTCCGAGCCGCAGGCTGAAGAAGCCGCGGCGGATGACGATTTCGGCGACAATGACGATGTTCTGGAGCTTACCGAACGCGTCGAAGACGACATGTCTGGCACGGATCCGATGTCGATTTCCGACGACCTCATGATCGTGGATCGCGAGGAAGAGCCGGAAGAACCTGAGCTTGAGCCCGAACCGGAAGTCGAACCGGAACCGGAATTCGAAGCCGAGCCCGAACCGGCACCGAAGCCGGCTCCGGCCGCCGATGACGAGTCCCTGCTGGGCGACGTGCAGTCGAGCGCGGCATCGAGCGCCTTTGCAGCCCTGTCCGAGAACCTGCGCGTTTCGTCCGAACAAGGGCTGACGCTGGAAGGCATCGTGCGCGAAATGCTGCGTCCGATGCTCAAGCAATGGCTGGACGAGAATCTGCCGTCCATCGTGGAAGAGAAGGTTCAAGCCGAAATCGAACGTGTGGCGCGCCGCCGTCACTAGGCAGGCCCGCGACGCGGTTTTAGAGTTTTCGGGCGCCGGCCAAGCCGGCGCCCGTTTTCATTTCGGAGACAGACTTGAAATCCCTCGACGCCGTTTACGAGCAGTTGCGCCCGTGGCTGGAAGCGCGTGAAAGCCAGCGCAAGCGCGCAGTCCGCCGATCCATTGTCGGGGGATTCGGCGCCCTCATCACTGCGGCCGCCATCGCCGGCGTGCTGGCTCTTGTCGGTCTGCCAGCACCCTTCCTGCTCCTGGCGGCGATCGGTACGCTCGTCGGCGGATTGGCGTGGGCGTCCGCTCCCTTGCGTGCCCTGCGCAAGCAGGTGAAACTCGAGCTCAATACCCGGATCGCCAGCGCCTTCTCGATGAGCTATGCGCCGGCACCTGCCAGTCCGACCCGCTTTGAGGCGTTCCGCGATCATGGGCTGGTGCCGTCCTACACGCGCAGGGCGTTCGAGGACCATTTCGAAGGCCGCTTCGATGGTGTCGAGTTCGAGCTTTACGAAGCCCATCTTGAAGAAAAGCGCGAGACGGAAAAGCGCACCTATTACGAAACCGTGTTTCGCGGCGCGCTGATTCGCATCGCCTTTCCGCGCACCATCGAGGGCGTGACCCTGGTCACCCGCGATCAGGGCATCTTCAACGCCCTGCAAGGCTGGGTGAAGACTTCCTTCTCCGGCAAAAACCTGGAACGGGTCGGCCTGGTCGATCCCGCGTTCGAAAAGCAGTTCGAGGTCTATGCGACCGATCAGGTGATGAGCCGCTATCTCCTGACTCCAACCTTCATGGAGCGTCTGCTGCGCCTTGAAACGGCGCTGAAAGGCAAGCGAATCCGCTGCGTATTCGATGAAGCCCTGGCCGAGGCGCCCGGGCGCGGCGAGCTGCTGATCGCGGCGGAAACGGGAAATCAGTTCGAGGCGGGCTCCATGTTGTCCACGCTCGCCGACCGTAAGCGGGTCGAGACCCTGCACACCGAGATAAGCCTGATCGAGGAGATTGCCCGGACGCTTCTGGAAAAGGAAACGCTCGGCGGCGTCTCCAGCTAGCCAGGCGCCCGCCGTGATCTAGAGCGCGAAATGCCCGGTGATAGGCGTGTGATCGGACGCCTTTTCCTTGCCGCGGGGACCCTTATCGATCTCGACGCTCTCCAGCGTGTCGGCCGCCCGCGGGCTCAGCAGCAGATGGTCGATCCTTATGCCGTTATTCTTCGGCCAGGCGCCGGCCTGATAGTCCCAGAACGTGTACTGGTGGGCGCGCCCGTCAGCCTGTTCGAAAGCGTCCGAGTAGCCGAGCCAGCGCAGCGCATAGAAGGCATCGTGGGTTTCGGGACGAAAGAGCGCATCGCCTTCCCAGCGCGCCGGATCGTGCACGTCCGCGTTGCGCGGAATGACATTGTAGTCGCCGGCCAGAATCACGGGCTCTTCCAGCGCGAGCAATTCCTGGGCGCGATCATGCAGGCGCTTCATCCAGGAGAGCTTGTAGTCATACTTGGGCCCCGGCGCCGGATTGCCGTTGGGCAAATAGAGGCAGGCAATGCGAACCGGGCCGGATTCGGCCCCGATCACCGCCTCGATATAGCGCGATTGCTCGTCCTCCTCGCCCTCCGGCAAGGGGAGGCCGCGCAGGGCAACCTCCTCGATGGGACGTTTCGAGAGCAGGGCCACGCCGTTATAGGTCTTCTGCCCGACCGTCTCGACATTGTAGCCAAGGTCCTCGATCTCGAGCCGGGGAAACGCCTCGTCCACGCATTTGAGCTCCTGCAGGCAGGCCACGTCGGGCGCAGCCTCCTTGAGCCATTCGATCACGTTGGGCAGGCGGGCCTTGATGGAATTGACGTTCCACGAGGTTACGGAGAGGGTCATAAGGTGCAGGGTCCGTCTGTGACTGAAGGGCGTTCCAAGCGGAGATACACCCTTGTAAGGGTATTCTCCATGATGCTGGCAAGCCTCTCGGCTGTGCCGGTTTGGCCTGGCGAGGCTGGGTCCGGTGAACGCAACCGCGCAAGGGGTGCCCGTGTTCAGGAAATCGTGAGCTTCGCGTCGAGAAAGCCGCGCTCGCGTACGATCTGGCGCCGGTCCTCAAGGTCGTAATCGGCGATCAGGAGTTCGCTTTCGCGACCGGCACGCGCCAGCACCTCGCCCTGCGGCCCGCAGATCAGCGAGTGGCCGGCATAGGCGCGCGGCGCCTCCTCGCCGCAGCGATTGGCTAGCAGGCTGTATACCGAGTTGTGGAAGGAGAGGATGCGCATCTCCGCCTCGAACAGGGAGAGCGGCTCGTCGCGCTCGATGCAGGTCGGCGTCAACACGATATCGGCGCCTGCGCGCGCAACGGCCCGGTAGCTTTCAGGAAAGTGCCGGTCGAAGCAGATCACCACACCGATGCGCCCGGCGGCGGTGTCATGAACCTCGAATCCGCGCCCCGGCGCGTAATAGTCCTGCTCCCAAAACCCATCGAACTGGGCGATCTGGTTCATGCGCGCAATGGCCAGCACGTCGCCGTCCGCGTCGATGATGGGGGAGGCGTCATAAGCCTTTCCGTCCGGGCCCGTCAGATACAGGTTGGATATGATCACGATCTGATGACGCCGCGCGAGGTCGCGGAAGGTCGCGATCTCGGGACCGTCTTCGGCCATGCGCCACGCCTCGGCGTTGCCGCCTCTGGTCTTGGGGAAGAACGGCGTCAGGTGAATCTCGGGAAAACAGACCAGCCTGGCGCGCTGGCGGGCCGCGTCCTCGACCATCTGAACGGCCTTGGCCATGTTGACCGCCACATCGGACGAGGCGCCATGCTGGGCGATTGCGAAGCGAGCCATGAG
The DNA here is from genome assembly GCF_947331485.1 of Marinicauda sp. Alg238-R41. Taxonomy (NCBI): domain Bacteria; kingdom Pseudomonadati; phylum Pseudomonadota; class Alphaproteobacteria; order Maricaulales; family Maricaulaceae; genus Marinicauda; species Marinicauda sp. Alg238-R41. The sequence goes on from NZ_CAMZOJ010000001.1 coordinate 1,635,845, forward strand.
CGGAGTGCTTTTTTTAAAGTGGAGACAAGGTCAGGACCGGTGGATTCGCGAGCATGCCTTCCTATATCAGGGCTGAGCAAGACCGGTGCTGATACACCGGTCTGCAAGGGCCTGTATTCGTCGATGGAAATCGGTTATATGCAGCGCAACATTTCTCTTGCAGACCCGCCAACAGGAGCGCGCGTGCCATGCAACTGACCATGATGAAGGCGAAGCTTCACCGCGCCGCCGTGACCCAGGCCGATCTGCATTATGAGGGCTCGATCTCGATCGACGCCGATCTCCTCGATGCCGCCGGTATCCTGCCTCATGAGCAGGTCGATGTGCTGAACATCAATAACGGCGAGCGATTCACGACGTATGCGATTACCGCGCCGCGCGGATCGAAGACGTTCGGCATCAACGGTGCGGCCGCGCGCTTGGCCCAGCCGGGCGACCGGATCATTGTCGTGGCCTATTGTGCCATGAATGCCGAAGAGGCGCGGTCTTTCCAGCCGACCGTGGTTTTGCTGGACGAGGATAATCAGGTGATTTCCCAGCCCAAAGCTGCGTAATTCCTGCACCATGCCCACGTAAAAAACCCCGGAGCCTGGCTCCGGGGTTTTTGCTTTCGTGTGTTGGAAACGGTCTAGTCGTCGATGCGCCAGCTGGCGTTGACCGTAACGCGAACCGTCACTTCGCCGGCCGCGACCGGCGTGGACTCGTCCATCGCCATGCCGGCTGAACGCATCATCATCGGCTCGGAATAGCCGCCGCTCTCGCTGATCGACTGCAGGCCCAGCACGGTGAACCCGGCGGCGTCCGCATAGAGATCGCGCAACTCGTTCAGCTTGGCCACCGCGCGGCGGCGCGCTTCATTGCGGGCCTCGGCGGGGTCCTCGGCTGAAAACGAGACGCCCTGAAGCTCGTTTGCTCCGCTGTCCACCAGCGCATCAATGGTCTGGCCCAGCGAATCAAGGTCGCGAACCACCGCAGTCACGGTATTGCGGGCCTCGTAGCCGACAATCTCGCGGTCGCTGGACTGGGGGCGGGAGCGGTTCGGGTCCTGCGAGGCGTAGACCGGATTGACCGAAAGATTGGACGTCTGACGGTCATTGCCGGTGATGCCGGCCTCGTCCAGAGCGGCGAAAACCTCGTTCATCAGGCGCGAATTGGCCCGCAGCGCTTCTGCGGCCGTTTCGCCGCGCGTAACGGCGCCAGCGGTCACGACCGCCATATCGGGCGCGATACTGACTTCGCCGCTGGCCGTCAGGGACAGGGTCGCCGGTTCGCTCGCCTCGGTCTGCGCACTCTGGGCAAAGGCCGGGGCGGCCATGGCGCCGGGGAGGACGAGGGCGGTGGCAAGAAGCAGGGGACGCAACATGAATAAATTCTCCTTTGATCAACTCGTCGCAGCTTGGCGCCCCGCCGGTGGCCAAATCATGGCCTGCACAAGAAGTCCTGAAGGCATTTGGCTTCAGCTCTCATTCACGTCGGAGTCCGTGCCGGTCTCGAACTTCACAAGCCCCCTGGGATCGATCGGGTTCCCCGAGGGCTCGGCCATGAAGAGCGTGCGCGTGGGATAGGCGAAGTCCACGCCTTCGTCCGCAAAGCGCCGCATGACGGCCAGCGCCGCAGCCTGGATCGTGTCGCGATACGTCACGAAGTCCGGTGCCTCGACCCAGCACACGAACTCGAAGTTCAACGAGCTGTCGCCAAAGCCGATGAAGTGGAGCCTGTCGATGGTGAGCAGCTCGATCTTTTCCCAGTCTTCGCGGACCCATTTGGGGATGGCCTCGATCGTCTCGGCCGGGGTCTGATAGAGGACCCCCACATTCATCACGTGGCGCCGCCGCTGAAGGCGCTGGTAGTTGTGCACGCGCTCGCCGATCAGGTCGGTATTGGAGACGGTGATCTGCTCGCCGGACAGAGACCGGATCCGCGTCGTGCGCAGACCGATTTCCTCGACCGTGCCCCAGATCGTGCCGAACATGATGAAATCGCCTTTCTTGAAAGGCTTGTCTGACAGGATGGAGATAGAGGCGAAGAGGTCGGAGAAAATCCCCTGCGCGGCCAGACCGATGGCGATCCCGCCAACCCCCAGGCCCGCGATCAGCGCGGTCACCTGAACCCCGGCCGTATCCAGCAGGATGATGAAGGTGATGATCCAGATCACGCCGACCAGAAGCCAGCGTAACACCCCGACCGCGTTGGCCAGGCCGGAGCCTCCCTCGCCGCCGCGTTGCGCCCGTCGCACCAGAAGGGAGACGGCGACTTCCTGAACCAGGGCTGCGGTTTGCAGGATGATGGCGAGCGTGAGAACGCCGCGGATCAGGCCCTGCGCAGGTTCGGGAACGGGGAAGAGGGCCGCCGTCGACGCGATCGCGATCACGAGAAGGAACAGCGAGCCGATCTTCGAGATCGCGCGGGACAGGATGGCCGGCACCGAGGTGGGATCGGAGTCGGCGAAGCGCTTGATGACCGCTGCGATGATCATGCGCAGGACCAGAAGCGTGAGATAGATCCCCGCCGCTATGGCCAGAGCGGTGAGCGCAGTAGACTGGTTGGCGTGGCTCCACTCGTAAAGCTCGCGCACCGAGGCGTTGAGGCGGTCGAACAGGTTATCAACCGTGTTGCCCACATTAGGGTCGGGCGAATCGCCGGTTGAATTGGACGTCTGTTCGGTGTCGGGCGGCGTTTGCTGCATCGTAACTTGTCTTGCTCGCGATCTTCTCGAAAACGCGATCCAGCCTGCCCGGTATCCGGGCCTGGACCCATGCGTGTTCCTAGCCGATTTGAAGCGCGTGAGACACCGTCTTTCCTCCGCGGCCGGGTTTGGCTATGAGGAGGGCCTGCCTGCGCACCGCCATGCGGGACACGCAGACGCAGGGCCTGTAGCTCAACTGGTTAGAGCCGGCGGCTCATAACCGCTTGGTTGGGGGTTCGAGTCCCTCCGGGCCCACCATTTTCATTTTAAGATATTGAAATTAAATATATAAAAACGAGAATTGCCACCAACCCGCCCCCAGTTTGCCGGTCGGTTTTCAGCACTACTGCATCAATGCTGACCGATAGCGATGCCGCCGCCCGAGACTCAAGAAAATCCCGGCGGGCGCGATGCGGGCGCCCGCCGGGATTAATTGTTCGTGGCTTGTTTGCCGGAGTCTGGCTGGCGTCTCTAGTCGGTCTCAGCCTCTACGTAGACGTATTCGTGCTGGCTATCGCGCGCGGTGAGGGTTCTCGTGCCATCCTGCATCCCGATCTCCGCTTCCAGGCTGATGACGCCCGGGCCGACGGACACGATCGATACCGTGCCGTCCGCGTTTTCACGCGTGGCCAGAGGGCCTTGAATTGCGCCGGCCTCGATCCAGGTCTCGCCGTCCTGCTCGAAGATGGTCAGTACGCCGAGGCCCGGGCTCTCGTACCGGCGGGCAAGGTTGTCGAGCACGGCGGGATCGCCGGGAATGGTCAGCCCCTGACGGCGGGCGTCGGCCTGAGCATCGAAGCGCGCTGCTGCCGCTTCGATCTGATCCATGGCTTCGGGACGGCCATCGTAGAGCACTTCGACCAGGCGCCGCAAAAACGGCCGAAGGATCGCGGATCCGGTGTCCGCATTGGTCAGGATGACCGCGCCGACGCCCGCTTCGGGGAGCGCATACCAGTTGCTGTGATAGCCGAGCAGTGTTCCGCCATGGGTGACCACGGGCAAGCCCCAGTTCACTTCATCGAAGAGGCCCATGCCGTACCAGACGCCTTCGCCGACCTCGACGCCGCGTTCGCGGCGGGCGAGCAGGTTCTCCTCGCTGACGAGACGCTCGCCATCCGGTGTCAGGCCTTTCGACAGCTCCAGCTGGACGTAGTGAGCCATGTCCGAGGCGGTCGAGAACGCGCCGCCTGCCGGGCGATAGGGATAGACAGCCCGATTGAAGTGGTTGGACATGACGGTCTGCGCGCCGTCCACGTCCAGCCCGTGCGGCCGCGCCCAGTTTCCACTTTCGCCTTGCGCAAAGTCGAACGTGGTATCGTCCATCTCAAGCGGTTCGAAAATCAGCTCCTCCATGGCGCGGTCGTAGGCTGCGCCGACCTCCATGTCCGGGTAGGCAAGCGTGCCCCCGATATAGCCCGCCGCAGCGGCCATATTATTGTTATATTGGAAGAGTTCGCCGAATTCGCTGGTCGGCTGGGTCTCGGATAGCTGCCGGAAGACATCGGAGGCAGGCGTGTCCAGGTCAGCCAGAATGAAGCCCCAGTCCTTGCGGGGCAGACCGGTGCAGGCGCACAGAAGGTGGCGCACCAGCGTTGACTGTGTGGTCTCGTCGGACCCAAGCCGGAAGGACGGGTAGAGCTCGACGACTTGTTGGTCCCACTCCAGCGCGCCCTGATCGACGAGGATCGAAAGAAGCAGCGTCGACATGCCCTTCGTGTTCGAGGCGATCATGAACTGGGTATCGGCGTCGACCGGCGCGGCCCCGCCGAGCTCGCGCACGCCGACGCCGCCTTCGTAGACGACCTCGCCCTGGTCGATGAGTGCCAGCCCGACCCCCGGCACGTCGAGCCGCTCGGCCGCCTCGGCCACAAACTCGCGCAGCAATTCGACGCGTTCGGGCGTGAGCGCATGGGCGGTCTGTCCGGAGAAGTCTTCGCGTTCGAAGCCTTCCGCGCGCACGGAGTCGCGCGCCAGCGAGACGGCAGCCGATCGCTTGTTCGCGGTCGCCTGCGCGCCGTTGGTGATGACCACGGTCCAGGTCTCGCCTTGGCGCAGCGCGAGCGCGTTCACGGTTGCCTGTTCGGAAGGCGAGGTGACGTAGCTGATCGCGACGCGCTCTTCCCAGCCGTTCTCGGGTGCGCCCGGGGTGGTGAGTTCCACTTCGCGTTCCGCATCCGGGGCATAGGCTTGCCAGGCGGCGGCGGCGGCAGAGACCGCATCCTCTGCCGGGCCGACCTCGATAACGGCGATGTCGAGATCGCCTTCCGGTGCGGTCAGGATCGAGACGGCGTCGCGCTGATCGAGGCTCCAGTCGTCCGGCTGCACGATAGCCGGCGCTTCGCTGTCCTGTGCGAACGATTGTGCACCGCCCAAGGCCGCAGTGAGCGCGAGGACTGAGACGAGGGTTTTAAGATTGGGCAGGGTCATGAGGGCTACTCCTCGGTGGCGACGCGGCGATACGCCATGTAGGGTTGATTGCTGAAGGACAGGACGAGGCCGGTCTCGCCGCTGTGGAACTGGATCCGCTCGAAGGGACCGCCGGGCCGGGCGCCGGTGACCTTCTCATAGGTCAGGGGGCCGGTGCGCTCCCAGTACGTCGTTTCGTCCTGGCTGGTCATCGTGAGGGCGTCGTCACCGGCCTCGGCAACCACGATGTCGTATTCTTCTCGCGCGGGACGTGAATAGTCGCGCCGATTGGCCCGGTAGCGTCCTGCCGGCGACGCCTCGGCGGAGGGGCGCGGTTCGCGGGCGGCGGGCTCCTCCGGGAAGACACGGCCGATGATCGCGTTGGTGAGATCTGTGCGCCCGGCCGAGCTTTCACCTCCGCCCGTGACCGAGATGAAAACGCCAAAGCCGGCTTCGGGGGCGAGGATCAGATTGGAATGGAAGTCGCCGGTGTTGCCGCCATGGCCGACCAGGCGAGGTCCGGCCTCGCGCACGACATAGAAGCCGTGCGCCATGCCCGGCAGGTCCGGCGCATTGCGAAGCGAGTTCTCGAACAGCAGCTGGACCGAGTCCGGCTGAAGGACTCTCGCGCCGCCATATTCGCCTTCGTTCAGCATCGCGAGCATGAAGCGCGACATGTCGTGAGCGGTGGAGGTGCCGGACCCGGCCGGCATGATGTTGCTGAACAGCTCGAAGGGCTGGGCCACGAGGCGTCCGTCTTCCGCCTCGTATCCGCTCGCCATCCGGTCTTCGAGTGCGTCCGGCAAGGGTTCGCGGAATGTCGTGGACTCCATGCCGAGCGGGGTGAAGATGTGGGCCTCGACATAGTCGGCGAAGGGCTCGCCGGAGACGCGCTCGACGATGTATCCGGCCAGCGCAACGCCGTAGTTGGAATAGGCGATCTCCGTGCCGGGCGCCCAGACGCGCTGGGGGATGTGCTCGGCGATCCACTCGCCATAGGGCGTGAGCTCTTCGAGGGTCGGCGCGGTGATGCCGCCGACATCGCTCATTCCCGGGCTGTGGGTGAGGAGATCGCGGACGCGTAACGCTTCGCCTTCATAGGCGGGAATTTCGAAATCGATGTAGGCGTTCACATCCTCGTCGAGGGCCACCCGGCGCTGCTCGACCTGCTGCATCAGCGCGGTCCAGGTGAAGAGCTTGGAGACCGAGCCGGGCCGGAACAGCGTCACTGCAGGATCGACCCGCGCGCCCGCATCGATATCGGCGTATCCATAGCCTGCCGAGAACAGGCGCTCTCCGTCATGGACGACGGAGATCGTGGCGCCGGCAACCTCATGGCTGGCAATCTGCTGAGCCATGACGCCGTCCACGAAATCATGCAGCCCGTCCAGCGTCTCCTGTTCGACCAGAGTGTCGGAGTGGGGCGCGCTTTGCGCGATCGACGCAGCGGGCATGGCGAAAATCAACACTGCCGCGGCAGCAGCAACGTAGCCGTCTCCGCGTCTTCTCGTTTTCGGGCCCATTGGTCTTCCCCCTTCTACTGGTCGGTCGCCATTGCGGCGATCTCATTGTTCGACAAAGGCTAGTTTGGCGTCCGCCGGATCGGGCGACCTGGCAGGACCGTCGTGTCCAGCTCACCTGCCCAGACGAGCGGCGTACCGGCCACGATGACGTACTGGAATCCGGTCGAGGGCTGCGCCGGTTGTTCGTAGGTCGCCCGGTCGCTGACCGCGGCAAGGTCAAAGACGACGATGTCGGCGTCCGCGCCCTCCTGGAGACGTCCTTTGGTGCGCATTTGCGGCACGGCGTCTTCCAGTATCTGCGCCGGGATCAGGCTGGTTTTTGCCAGCGCCTCGCTAAGCCCGATCGTTCCGGCTTCGCGCACATAGGTCCGCAGGAAGCGGGAAAACGTGCCGGCGCTGCGAGGATGGGAGTCGGCATCGGCCGGCAGCGGCCACGTATCGCCGGGCAATTCCTCCCCGTCGACGAGCCATGTTCCGCCGTCCGATGCGATGGCGCCTCCGGGAAAGAGAATGGATTGGGAGAGGATGGCACGGTCGTCCGGGTCGTTTTCGGTGTCGAGAAAGTGGACGACAATGGTCGTGCCGGGTGCTTCGGTCTGGAGCCTGTCGAATTCCTCGTCACTCAGCGGTTGGCCGGCGAGGGTGAAATCGGATTTCTCGATCCCGCCGAACCGGGCCTGCCAGTCAGTCCCTTCGAAAAGCGCTGTACCGATTGCAGTCGAGCCGGCGCCGTAGGGGTAGGCCTCCACGGTGATGTTCACGCCGTGCGACTGGGCCGCCTCGAGCAAGGGCCGGATCAGACCGATATCGCGCAGGCTGATGCTGTTGAGATGAGAGATGTGCATATCCGCCCCAGTCGCGGCGGAGACGGCCACCATCTCCTGAAAGCCTTCCAAGGAGCTGTCCGGCTCGAGATTGGAGAGATAGCGGGCATGGGTGAAGGTGGGCACATCGCGCGCCGCGGCCAGTTCGTGCAGAGCGTAATACTCGTTGCGTCCCGACCCCGGGACGTAGCCGAGGAGTACGCCGACACCCAGCGCGCCCTCGTCAAGGCCGTCTTCGACACGCTCCAGCACGCTGGCGGTCTGTTGCGAACTGGCAGGCGTGTAGCGCCAGTCCGTGTCGTGGCCGTGCGCGTCGAACTCATCGTCATGGGAGGCGGGCTCGGCACCGGTCAGCACCGCGCTGCGGACGCGGGACCAGTCCACCGAGGCACCGTAATTGACGGCCCGGCCTTGCGCGTCCACGTCCTCGTAATATTCGGCCACCGGATATACGCCGGCCTCCAGCTCCAGCGCCGTCGTCACGCCATCCAGGGCCTGGACGCGGCCCGCAAGCAGGGTCTGGCCATGCGCGTGCAGGTCGATGAAGCCCGGCGCGACGACGAGCCCGGAGGCGTCGATCGTGCGCAGACCAGAGATGGGCTCTTCGGTGAGGCGGGCGATGCGGTCGCCTTCGATCGCGACGTTGCGCACGGCGTCCAGACCGGTTTCGGGGTCGATAACCCGTCCACCCAGAATGACGAGGTCATAGGAGTCGCCGGACGCGATCTGCGCGAGGGCAGCGGGTGCCGGTCCGGCGAGGGCCAGACAGAGTGGCAGAAGTTTGATCATGGCCGGGCTCTCCTTGCGAGCTGGTGTGTAGCGCCGGTTCGCCATCAGTCACGTTTGGTGAAATCGAGATCGTGGAAATCGAAAGAGAAATCCGTGGTCTCGGAAACCGGCTCCATGGTCATTCCCACAACCTGGCCGTCCTCGGCGGTGAAATCGACAAAAGCATCCGCATTAAGGCTGCGGTCGGGCCAGCGGGCGACAAAGCGATCGGGGCCCACGGCCACCAACGGCGCATCGAGGACTTCAGACCGGCTCATGTCCAGGAACAGGCCGCCATCGCGAATTTCGACAGTGACCAGCCCGTACCAAGGATCGACATACTCGCCGGCATAGGCTTCCAGATCGCGCACCGGATCGATGGCGACATCCGGCTCGTCGCCGGCGCCGGAGTCGCGGATCGCGGTCTCCTGGCTTGCCAGATAGGCGCCGTGGAGCGTGCCCAGCCAGTCGGATTCTGCCTCCGGAGCTGCAGCGTCGCTGAGCAGTTGGAGCGCGAGCGCAGAGGACCCGTAAGTCGAAATATTGCTTGTCACGAAGACGGCCAGGTCCTGGTCCGGCAGTAGGCCGAAATAGGATGCTGCGCCGAGAAGACCGCCGCTGTGTCCGACGAAGAACTCGCCATGGAAATCACGCAGCGACCATCCGAGCGCGTAGAGCGAGAAGTGGGTGCCGGAGAGCTGCTCCAGGAGCGGGCTCACATTCTGCGGCGTGACCGGGCTCCAGAGTTCTTCAACCTGTTCCTGCGACAGGAGACGTTCGCCGTCCGGACCGACGCCTTCGTTCAGCCAGAATTGGGCCCAGGTCGAGAGATCGGCAATCGAACAGCTCAGGCCGCCGGCGGGTGCGGTGTTGTCTCCCACGATATAACGCGGGTCGATGGGGGTGGCTTCGGTCTCCCCAGGTGCGCGCGAATGCTGGGTCACCGTGTTGTCATCGGCGGCCGCCTCGGAGGGCAGGGCCTGGCAGGACTCCATGCCCAGCGGCTCGAAGATCCGATCTTCGATCACTTCGTGCCAGGGCTTGCCGGCTGCACGAGCAGCGACCTCGCCAGCGATGACATACATCAGATTGTCGTAGGCATATTCCGCGCGGAAGCTCGTTTCTGGCGGAATATTCCGGATGGCCGCGAGGATATCGGATACTTCCGGATCGGCATCCGGGAAGACGAGGAGGTCGCCGGCACCCAGGGGTAACCCGGACCGGTGCGTCACCAGATCGCGTACCGAGAAATGCTCGGTGATGTAGGGATCGGACATCTCGAATTCCGGGATGAAACGGCGCACCGGATCGTCCCAGTTCAGCTTGCCCTCATCCACGAGCATGGCGAGCGCTGCCGTCGTGAACGCCTTGCCGACCGAAGCGAACGGGAAGATCGTGTTCTGGTCGACCGGAACCTCCGGGGCCCGCACATCGCGCACGCCGTAGGTCTGCGTGAAGATGACGTCCCCACCCCTGACGACCGAGACGGCCATGCCAGGAATGTCGAACGCTTCAACGGTCTCGCGTGCCGCGGCGTCAATCCGCTCGGCGGTGAGTTCCTGGGCGGTCGTGCTCGCCGTGAAAATCGCCGCAGCCGCCGTTGCGGCCGCCAGATCTGTCCATTTCATGATGGTGTCCTCCCCACATCGCGTGCGTCGAGGTTACGGCTTCCATATCTGGCCGAGCGCACGTCTGAAATTACCGCCGAGGACGAGTTCGATGTCGGCGTCGGAATAGCCGCGCCGGATAAGTCCTTCGGTCAGGTCGAAAATCTTTTTCGGGTGATCGAAACCGTCCGTGTCGATCCGCCCACGGAACGCGTAAGACTCGTTGTAGCCGCTCCTCAACCGGTCATAGGCGGGCTGCGGCACGTCGTCATAGCCATCAGCGTCCATGTCGGTCCCGACGCCCACATGTTCGATGCCCACCAAGTCTGCAACGTAGTCGAAATGGTCGAGCAGATGCTCGATCGTCGTGGGCTCGCGATCGCGAACGAAGTTGCGCACGCCGGTAATGCCCATGACGCCGCCCTGACGTGCCATCGCGCGGATCGCCTCGTCGGACTTGGCCCGGGGGTGGTTGCCCACCAGGGCGCGTGCATTGGAATGGGTGATCAGAACCGGGGCGCTGGAAATCTCGAAGGCGTCCAACGTCGTGCGGTCACCGCAATGGGAGACGTCGACGGCCATGCCGACCTCGTTCATGCGCTCGATGATCGCCGCGCCAAAATGGGTCACGCCACCGTCAACGCGCTCGGTTGCGCCCGCGCCAATGCGGTTCTGGGAATTGTAGGTGAGCTGACTGACGCGCTGTCCGAGGTTGTAGAATTCGTTCACATCGTCGGGCGTCTCGAAGTGCTGCGCGTTCTGAATACCGACGATATAGCCGATCCGGCCGTCCTCCATGATCCTGTCGAAATCGGAGACGGCATCGATCCGGCGGAAGACATCCGGCCGTTCGGCGGCATAGGCATTGAGCCGTGCGATGAAGGCGAGTGCGCTGTCCCGGCCTCCCAGGCCAACGGCGGGGTGGAAAACATTGATCCCGGATGCGCGAAGCTTTTCCAGATGCGCGTCGGTGATCGCCAGGCCGTCTTCCAGCTTGGGGCGCTCGCTATAGCCAGCCTCAAGCATGTCGCCGAGATCTGCGAGGATGGACAGCATGTCGATGACAAGGCTGCGATCCACTAGCGCGACGGCACGGGCCGAATACGTGGTTTCCGATTGTGCGAATACCTTGAAGCCCGCGGAGTTCAGCATGGGCGCGGCCAGCGCAGCGCCTAATCCGCCCTTCAGAAGGTTTCTGCGCGTCGCGCCATGCGCGTTCTTGACCTTGGAGTTTGCCGTCAACTTCATGCCAAATCGCTTTCTCATCCTCGCTACGCCATCTACGCTAACGGAAAGCGCGGCATTAATACAGCCTTATTTTGGAATAAGGCTTATATAAGCCCTGTCCTTAGGGGAGGTGGATCCCTCAGGCGGTCGGTGAAACCCCAGGAAACGAAGTGATCGACGGAATGAGCAAGAAGGCGCAGATACGAAAGCCAGCGATGACAGGGGGCGGCGATCCGGCCTCGGCCTACGAGGTCATCATGGACGCGATCGTGACGCAGAAACTGGCGCCCAGTCAGAAAGTGTCCGAGAATATCCTCACCGAGATGTTCGATATCAGCCGCACGACCGCGCGGAACATCATGGAACAGCTCACCGCACAGCAATTCCTCGTCTCGGTCTCCCCCAGAATCACCCGAGTGGCCCCGCTGACTCTTCTTGACGTGAAGCAGAACTTCGCGATGCGGAAAATCCTCCAACCGGAGGTTTTCGCGATGGCTGCCTCCCAGGTGGACCATGAGCAAATCGTGCGGATGAATGAGGACACCTCGCACAAAACCCCGATCCAGGATGATCAGCTCGCGTTGAATATTCTAAAGGCGAACAAGCATTTCAACGTCTTCATGGCCCAGCACGTGAAGTATCCGCTTATGATCCACTGGGTGCGCCAGCTGGAGGATACGACGATGCGAATCTACTGGCTCTACGTGAAGCTCAACCGCACGCTGCCCTATACCTGGGAACACCAGCGCGCATTGGTCGATGCGGTCCGGCGCGATGCCTCGGATGATATTCGCGCACAGGTTCACAAGATGCTCTCCAGCTCCGAGGAGCGTGTGCTGGACGCCTTGTTCATGCACGATCAGCTCTACATGCAGGATCTGAAAATTCCCAGCCGGAGTTAACACTCACCGGCTGCAGCCGGTGCTGTCGGCCGGACTTGAAACGGTCGCCCTGAGCGGCCGGTGACGCGCCATCATCTCAAAAATCAACCAGTTAACGGCATGCGGCTTCACGCCTTTGCCTGGGTGTCGCCGTGTCCGGTGCCCAGGTTTGCTTGCGAATTTTGAGTTTTGCCTTCCCAACGCAACAAAACTGCCATAGTGTCGAATAAGGCTGCTAAAAAATAGCGCTTTGACAGCTGTGGCGGCAAAAAGGGGAGTGTATCATGTCTCATCATCTGAAAATCGGGCTTCTTGCGAGCGTGGCCATGGCCGCGCCCGTGGCGGCACAAGACACCGCGCCGGGGGGCGCAGACGAGAGCGCATCACGTGACGTGATTACCGTCACGGCGCGGTTCCGCGAGGAATCGGTCCAGGACATCGGCGCAAGTATCGCGGGGATTTCCGGCGACGACATTCGCCAGCGCGGTATCCAGGATATCGAGGACCTCGCCCGAGCCATTGCGGGGATGCAGAACGTAAAAACGCGTCAGAACTCCAACGACATCGCGATCCGCGGGGTACGCAGCGCGGGTAGCGGCTACGAAACCAGCACCGTGTTCAGCGTTTTCCTCGACGATGTCTCTGTGACGGGATCAGGCAATATCCGCGACTTCAGCTCGGTGGACCTGGACCGGATCGAAGTTATCCGGGGGCCCCAGCCCACCCTGTTCGGCGAAGGCGCAGTGGGCGGCGTGATCCGTTACTTCACCAACGACCCCGATCTTGATGGTGAGCGCTTCACCGGTGAAGCGGCCGGGCGGATCGAGTCGATCGAGGATGGCGGCATGGCCTATACGGTCCAGAACGCGTCTTCCTTCATTCTCGTGCCCGGAAAGCTGGGGCTCCGCGTGTCCGGCTTTCAGCGCGAAGATGACGGCTTCATCGACAATCCCAGCGAGGGCGAGGACGTCAACGATTTCGAGACCGCTGGCGGGCGCGCCGTGCTGCTCGCACGACCGACTCCGAAACTCGAGGTCCGGCTGTCCGCTTTCCTTTCCCGCGATGAGCTCGGCGAATCCACACAGGTCGACCCTGGCTCCGATCCCGAGGATCTGACTTTCGGCGCCTCACCGCGCTCGGGTAACTACTCTGACGATTTCGGCCTCTATGCCGGTCGCATCTCCTACAGTTTCGACGTCGGCGAGGTGACATCCATCACCGGCTACTACGAACGCGACACCTCGTCGTCGCTGTTCAGCGCCGGTAACTCGTTCGGTCTGGCTCCCTTCTTTCCGACGGTGGATACGACGACCTTCTCGACGAGCAGCGGCGAGTTCGAGCAATTCTCGCAAGAACTGCGTTTCGTCTCGGACCTCGAGGGTCCATTGAACTTCACTGCCGGCGCCTATTACCGCGATCGACAGGATGTCAGCGGTCAATTCCTTACAGGCGACGGATTTGTCACCGTGACGACGCCAGCGACCGAGAATCTCGCCACGAGGCTCTCGAGTACTGTGTCCGAGCAATATTCTGCGTTCGCAGAGGTGACTTACGAGGTCACCGACCGGTTTCGTCTGATCGGCGGAGCCCGCTATGTGAAGGACACCGTCACGGCATCGCTCCAACAGGACAATGTCGTGAATCTCGTGCCCGAGTTCGACAGTGGCGGTAATCTCATTCCCTGGACTGAAAGCAATCCGATCGGGTTTGTCAGTACGCTCGCGGTTCTCGAGAGCGCAGGCGTCGGTACCGATTTCGAATTCGAGCTTGAAGAATTTCTGCCGCGCGCCGGTGTCGAGTTCGAAGTTTCGGAGGACATTCTGCTCTACGGCAACGTGGCGCGCGGTGCACGCAATGGCGGCATCGGCAATGCCATTGCGGCGCTTGGCGCTTCGGGCGGGGATCAGGACGTCTTCCTCAACAATCTCACTTTCGATGAAGACTCGGTATTGTCGGTCGATGCGGGCGTCAAGGCGTCCTGGTTCGACGGCAACCTGATCACCAATGTCGGCGTCTTCCGGACGACCTACGAAGACACCCAGATCTGGGTGAATACACCGGCCAACAATACGGTCAACGGCCCCGAACAATCCATCGTCGGCATGGAAATCGAGACGACACTGGAGGTGAATGACAGCCTGTCCACCTTCCTCAACATGACGCTGACGGATGCCCAGTTTGAAGAGGGTGCGCTCATCACCGCGCCACCAGGCGGACCGGTTGGGCCTTTCGATCTGCGTGAGGGCAATCATCCGTCGAACATCCCCGAGTTCAGCATGTCGGCCGGTTATTCGTTCGAGCGGCCGATCGGACCGGCCGGGTGGACGCTGAATTCCACCGGCTCTTTCCAGTATGTCGGCGAGCGCTTCTCCAACGTCCAGAATTTCCAGTCGGCTGAACTGGACTCTCTGGAGCTTCTCAATCTGCGAGTGGGCGTCTCCAACGACAGGTGGGGGCTGCATGTCTTCGGGACGAATCTGTTGAACGACATCGAGGCCGTCAGCACCGCCTCGAACCCGCTTCAGCAGTTCATCACGGCGGAGGGCCAGCTCGACGCTCCGATCATCGCGACCAACGTCAATCGGCCGCGGTCTGTCGGACTGAGCCTTTCCCTGCGCTACTAGGCAGGCCATCGCGATGGGTCCGGCAGCGACGGTTCGACCGTCCTGCCGGACGCGCCACTACCCGGTCAGGGGTAACGCCTCGGCTGAAAGGCCAGGGCAGGGACATTGTCGTCAACAGGCAGAATGACCAGCATTTTCAGGACATATCTTCTCCCCGGCCTGGTTTTCCAGTCTGTGATTATCGGAGGTGGCTACGGCACCGGGCGTGAGATCGCGGAATTCTTCCTCTCTCACGGAGCTCTGGGCGGATTGCTCGGCTTTGCCGCGACCGCGGCAACGTGGGCAATAATCCTTGCGCTGGGCTTCGAGTTCTCGCGCATCATGAAAGCCTATGATTACAAGACGTTCTTTGTCGCGCTCCTGGGCCCCTTCTGGCGCCTGTTCGAGATCCTGTATGTGCTGATCGCGCTTCTCGTGCTTTCGGTGCTCGGTTCTGCGGCGGGCCGGATGGTGGCGGAAGCGTTCGGGATTTCGACGATTGCGGGATCTCTCGGCCTGCTGCTTACCATCGGAGTGCTGGCGTTCTTCGGAGGCTCTGTCATAGCCCGGGTCATGGCCTGGTGGTCTCTGCTCCTGTTTGCGCTCTACGCGGTGTTCTTCATCTGGGTGGCGATCTCCTTCGGCGACGCCATCGCGTCCACATTGGAGGTCGGGCAGGTCGATGGCGGATGGCTTCTCGATGGCGTTCGCTACGCGGCCTACAATCTGGTCGCGTTCGCCGCCGTGCTCTTCGTTCTTCCAAGCCTGAAGACACGCCGGGAAGCCATCCTCTCCGGCGCACTTGCGGGCGCGATCAGCGTCATTCCCGGTGTGCTGGTCTTCGTCGCCATGCTCGCCCGTTATCCAGACATCCAGCAACAAGCCGTGCCGGTGGTCTTCCTGCTTCAGACGCTGAATGTCGTGTGGCTGAGTATTCTGTTCCAGGTCGTGCTCTTCGGCACGTTCGTGGAAACCGGTGTTGGGATCATCCACGCCATCAACGAACGCATCGCGGCAGCGATGACCGCGAGCGGCCGCGCCTTCCCGCATTGGGCGCGGTTTGTCCTGGCAATCGTCTTCCTGGCGACCGCGATCTTTCTTGCCGAAGCAATCGGCATCATCGACCTGATCGCCGGCGGCTACGGCATTTTGTCGTACGCCTTCATCGCCATTGTCGTCGCCCCGCTCCTAACAATCGGACTTTTCAAGATCGCAGTGGCGAAAGAAAAACAGACGGAGGAACACCGTGTCTCTTGCAACCAATGAGGACTTCCAGGGTGTGGCTTCGATCCCCACCGGCCTCCGGACCGTCCAGCTGAAGGCTCCCTACCTCATCTATTTTGGTGATGTCCGGGACAAGGGCCACGCCAAGACAGGCCTTGGCCTCATCCAGTGGCGCCGCGAACACTGTGCCGGCCAGCTGCGTGGCCAGGGGTGCCAGGTGGATGGCGGGCTCCCCGACATGACGATTTCGCAGGCTGTCGCGGAGGGCGTCGGGTCGATCGTGATCGGTGTGGCTTCCGAAGGCGGAACGATCCCGAAAGCCTGGATCAATGACCTTGCGCAAGCGGCCCGTGCTGGTCTCGACGTCGTGTCAGGCATGCATGTGCGCCTTGCCGATTTTCCGGAGATACAACTCGCGGCGCGGGCGTCCGGCGCGCGCCTTCTGGATATCCGGACCCCGCCGAGGTCCATTCCCGTCGGCACAGGTGAGAAGCGCTCCGGGCGCCGTCTGCTGACGGTCGGCACCGACTGCGCGGTGGGCAAGAAGTACACCGCGCTTGCACTCGAGCGGGAGATGCGCGCGCGGGGCATGGACGCGAACTTCCGCGCGACGGGACAGACCGGAATCATGATTGCAGGGACAGGTATTCCCCTGGACTGCGTCGTTTCGGACTTCCTGTCCGGCGCTGCCGAACTCCTGTCGCCGGCCGCTTCACCCGATCACTGGGACGTCATCGAGGGGCAAGGCTCCCTCTCTCATCCGAGCTTTGCAGGCGTGAGTCTTGGACTGTTGCATGGTGCACAGCCGGACGCGCTCGTCCTCTGTCACGATCCGTCAAGGGACTATCTTCTGAGCGCCGGGGTAGGCCGCAAATTCCCCGTGCTGCCCGTCTCCGAGAGTATCGAGCAGTGTCTCACATTTGCCCGCCGCGTGAATCCCGAGGCGCGCTTCGTCGGGGTGGCCATCAACACCTCAGCGCTGCCGGACGACGACAAGGCTGCGCTGGTCGACCGATACGAACGGGAAACGGGCCTGCCGGTTGTCGATCCCATCAAAGACGGGACCGCCCGCATCATCGACAGACTGCTCGGAGAATAAGGGGCATGACAATGCGATTGAGCGTGCACCGCGCGAGCTGGCCGATGACGGCCCCGTTCGTCATCACCGGCCATGTCTTCGACAGTCTCGAAGCGGTTGTCGTAGCCGTGGAGCAGGACGGCAAGGTGGGCCGCGGAGAGGGCGTACCGGTTTATTATCTGCAGGAACGCTCCGAGGAGATGCTCGATCAGATCGAAGCAATCCGGCCTGCGATCGAAGCCGGAGTAAGCCGCAGCGAAATTCAAGAGCTATTGCCTCATGGCGGAGCGCGGAACGCCGTCGACTGCGCGCTGTGGGATCTCGAGGCCAAGCAGAAGCAGGTCTCCATCTGGGAGCTCACCGGGGTGGAGCCTCGGCAGCGAAAGACCGCCTTCACCCTGGGCATTCAGGAGAGACCCGAGCTGATGGCGCAGCAGGCGGCGCGTGCGCGCGACTACTCGCTGATCAAGATCAAGCTCAATGATGTGGATCCGGTCGAGCGCGTGACCGCCGTGCGAGCGGCGCGTCCTGATGCCGAGATCATCATCGACGCGAACCAGGGCTTTTCCTTCGATCTGCTCAAGTCTGTGCTCGCTCCGTTCGCCGACCTGAACGTGGCGATGGTTGAACAGCCCCTGCCGCGCGGCGCAGATGAGGCGCTGGAGGGCTTCAGCTCGCCGATTCCGCTGTGTGCGGACGAAAGCTGCCTTCATCGAGGCGAGCTCCAGGCGGCGCTGCAGCGCTATGACATGATTAACATCAAGCTCGACAAGACCGGTGGTCTCACCGAAGCCCTCGCCCTGGCAAGGGAAGCGCGTGAGGCGGGCAAAGGGCTGATGGTGGGTAACATGCTCGGCACGTCACTCTCGATGGCACCGGCCTTCGTGATCGCTCAGCTCTGCGATTTCGTGGACCTGGACGGGCCGCTCAATCTGAAATCGGATGCCATGCCGTCCATGCAGTATCGCGGCGGAGCGGTGGAGGCGCCGCGCTCGCAGTTCTGGGGATGCCCATGATCGGCCTGGCGCCATCGCGAGCCAGATCTGACGCAGGCAGAAGCCGTTGATCGGTGCGGACAACATCTTCGGGCTGCTCGCAGCCCTGCTTGCGATCTGCGCTGTGGCCGCAGGCCTTGAGCGAACCGCGCTGGGCAGGCGCATTTCCGGCGCGGGCATCATTCTCCTGACAGCGCTGGTTGCGGCACAATTTGAGATTTTGCCGAAGACGGCGCCGCTCTACGGGGCGATCTGGACCTATATGGTCCCGCTCGCGATCGCCCTGTTCCTGCTGAAAGCCGATCTCGTGCGGGTGTTCAGCGAAGGCGGACGCGTCCTTGTCGCCTTCCTCGTCGGCATGGCCGGGACGATCGTGGGCGCCGGCCTCGCCGCGCTCGTTGTCGATCTGGGAGCTGATGAGGCGAAGATCGCGGCGGTTTTCACGGCGACCTACACCGGCGGCTCGCTCAATTTCGTCGCCGTCGCAGAGGCCGTAGGGTTCGATGACAATTCTCAGCTGTCCGCCGCACTGGCGATCGACAGCATTTTTGGCGTGGGATTCATCGTCCTTCTAAACGTGTGCGCCGGGTGGGGGCTGTTCAAGCGCTGGTACGGATGGCGCCTGGACGCCGCGCTGGGCGAGGGGGGCATCGCCCGGACAGAGACAGCACCGGCGCCGAGCCTGTTCGGCCTGCTGAGCGCGCTTGCCATCTCCGCGGCTGCGGTGGCGGCGAGCAGCATGATCTCCGGCGCCCTCGGGTTTCCCGAATACGAGCTTCTCGTGCTCACACTCCTCGTCACCGCTGTGGCAACGACAGGGCGAAGACTGCTCGCCGGCCTCCATGGCGAAGACATCGTAGCCATGATGTTCATGTATCTGTTCTTCGCCATCATCGGTGCCGGTGCCGACCTGAACGAGATGCTCCGCGCTGCACCCGGAATGTTCGTGATGGTCGGCTTCATATTCGCCGTCCACCTGGCGTTCATGCTGGTCGCGGGCCGGCTTCTGAAGCTGAACTATGCCGAACTCGTAACCGCGTCGCTTGCGTGTATTGCCGGACCGCCGATCGCGGCGGCCATCGCGATCCTCTTCAAGTGGCGCAATCTGGTGGCGCCGGGAATTCTCACCGGCATCCTTGGCTATGTGCTGGGCAACTTCGCGGGCGTCGGAATATTTGCCCTGCTCGAAGGCCAGGTTCCATGACTCTGTCTACTCGTAAAACATAATCGGGAGGTTGAAATGTCCGTGAATACGCAACTGGAGTGGCGGCGCCGCATGCGCCGCAAGACGTGGCCGGCGAACGCGTTCATCAGCATGTTTTCCAGGGTGGCAGCAGCCTTCTTCCGGCCGGCCTTGACCGCCCTGGTAGCGGCGATGGTGCTCGCTCCGGCTCACGCCCAGAATATCGAGCCGCCGATGGACCAGCCGGTTCCGACCCAGACAAGCGGCATCGAGGACGTCGAGCCCGAGCGTGAGCCTCTCCTCGACCCCGCCGACGTGACTGCCTGGCTCGATGGCTACATGCCCTATGCGCTCGCCCGCGGTGATATTGCTGGTGCTGTCGTCACTGTGGTCAGCGACGGCGAGATCATCGTCAATCGCGGCTATGGGTATTCCGATCTGGAGACCGAAACGCCGGTCGATCCGGAGCGTACGCTGTTTCGTCCCGGCTCCACCTCGAAGCTCTTCACCTGGACCGCGGTGATGCAGCTGGTCGAGCGTGGCGAGCTCGATCTCGATGCCGATATCAACAGCTATCTCGATTTCGAGGTGCCGTCGGCGGGCCGGCCGGTGACCTTGCGGGACGTGATGACCCATACGCCGGGCTTTGAAGAGGTCTTCCGAAACCTGATCATGGCGGATACCAGTGCGGCACCCTCGCTGGCGGACTATGTCCGCGAGAATATCCCCGGAGCCGTCTTCCCGCCCGGTGAAGTGCCGGCCTACTCCAACTATGCTACGGCGCTGGCCGGCCACATCGTGGCGCAGGTCTCCGGCCTGAGCTTTGACGACTATGTCGAAACACATATCTTCGAGCCGCTGGGGATGGAGAACTCGACGTTCCGTCAGCCCTTGCCAGAGCGGTTTTCCGGTCAGATGTCGAGCGCTTATACCAAAGCCTCTGACGGCGAAGCGCAAGCCTTCGAGATCATTCCCGCCGCGCCGGCAGGCGCCCTGTCATCAACCGGGGCCGATATGGGCCGCTTCATGATCGCCCATCTCGATGAGGGCGGCCCGCTGCTCGAACCGGGCCGGGCCGAACAGATGCACACGAGCGCGGACCGTCATTTCTCGTCCCTCAATGCCATGATGCTCGGCTTTTACGAGCAGGATCGCAACGGTCTGTCCATCATCGGTCATGGTGGGGACACGCAGTATTTTCACTCCAATCTCCACCTCTTCCTTGATGAGGGCGTGGGCCTGTTCGTTTCAATGAACAGCAGCGGGGTGAGCGGCGCCTCCGGTACCATACGCGATGCGCTCTTCACCGGCTTCACGGATCGCTATTTCCCCGCCGAGACGGAGGATCGCCCAACGCTGGACAGCGCGGCGGAACACGGCGCACAGCTTGCCGGCGTGTATGAGATATCCCGCGGCGCCTACACGAACTTCTTCAGCGCGCTTTCCCTGGTGAGCCAGATCAAGCTGGAGATGAACGAGGATAACGAACTGATCGTGCCCCTCCTGACCGATCCGGCGGGAAACCCGACGCGCTGGCGCGAGGTGGAACCCTATCTCTGGCAACGCGTGGGCGGGACGGATCTGCTGGCCGCAGAGATGGAGGACGGAAGGGTGGTCTCCTGGACCGTGGAGCCAGTCTCCCCAATCATGATTTTCCGGCCCGTGCCGTGGTGGAAGTCGAGCGCGCTCATGCTGCCGCTTCTGGGCGCAGCTTTCGGCGCGCTGGCGCTGACCGTGATCTTCTGGCCGGTCCGCGCCATCGTACGCTGGCGCTACAAGACTCGCTTCAACCTGGAGGGCCATCAGGCCTGGACGCATCGCCTGGTCCGGCTCGGAGCGGTCGGCGTGATCGCGCACACGGCAGGCTGGGTCATCCTGCTGAGCAGCATGATGTCTGACCTCAGTATGATGTCCGGCGGGGCGGACGGCTGGATTCGCCTGCTCCAGATCGGTGCTATCCTCCCGCTTGCGGCGCTCGGCCTTTCTGTCTGGAACGCCTCGGAGGTCTGGCGCGGTCAGTCCAGCTGGTTCGGCAAGCTCTGGAGCCTTGTTCTGGTGGCCGCTTTCCTAATCGTGGTCTGGTTCGACGCGGTCGGAAACCTGTTCAGCTTCAGTCTTTCGTACTGAAGCTGCCAGGCGGGCGCGGAGCCTTCGCCGTCTGGCGATAGGCTTCGCTGCCTGGCCGATCGCCGCCTGCTATTCTTGACACGTCGGTGACGCTGGCGCCCTTTGGTAAGGAGGGAGAAGTGGGTGTGAGCGTCGACGACTGGTTTGTCCTGGAGGTCTTGCCGCTAGAGGCGGCGCTGGAGCGCTATCTCCGGCGCAACTGGCGGTCTGTCGACGAAATCGCGGACCTTCGCCAGGAAGTCTATGCCCGCGTCTACCGCGCGGCTCAGACACGATTGCCCGAGCACACACGGGCACTTGTCTTCGCCACGGCGCGCAATCTGATTGTCGACCATGTACGGCGCGAGCGGGTTGTCAGCATCGAAACGGTGATGGATATCGACGCGCTACCCGTCTCTACAGAGGCGGAAACCGATTCCGCGTTCACGAGCCGTAGCGAACTTCGTGCCCTGCAGAGCGAACTCGACAAGATGCCCGCCCGAACCCGCGATATCGTCATTCTACGCAAGATTTACGGCTATTCGCAGAGCGAGACGGCGGACCAGTTGGGCGTGAGCGAACCGACGGTTGAACGTCACGTCGGCCGCGGGATGCGTCAGCTGGCCGATGCGCTGGGCCGGGTGCTCAACCCTGGACGCAAGACCACCACTTCTCGCAGTCGCAAGGGGCAGGGGTCATGACGCACCGGCAGGCGGACCGTGATGCATCGGCATGGCTCGCGCGGCTCGACGCGGAAGGCCGGATTCACGCGGACACCAGGTTAGAGGTTCTGGTTGGTGAGAATCGCGAATTTGCCGAATGGCTTGAAGGTTCGATCGAACGCCGGGTCGCCGTGTTGCGACTGCTTTCAGCCTGGCAGAGCGCTGACCGGCTGGCGGCCCTCAATGTGGAGAATCCGGCAAGCCGGGCGACGCCATGGCGGCAATCAGTTCTGTCCGCCGCCGCCGCGATCCTTCTCGTCGCGATCGTCGCCGTTGCGCTCTGGCGCAACGTACCGGCTGATGCGCCGGAGTTGGAGGTTTTCACGGCCAACCTGGAAACCGAGACAGGGGAGCGGGAGACGGCGTCGCTACCCGAGGGCTCGCGCATCGAGTTGAATACGGCGAGCCGCGTTTCGGTGCGGATCGATGCGCAGACGCGCCGGGTCGAACTGCAGGACGGGGAGGCCTATTTCGATGTTGCGAGTGAGCCGGCCCGCGCGTTCACTGTCGATGCCGGGCTCGCCGAGGTCATTGTGCTGGGGACCCGTTTTGCCATCGACCGGCGCGACGAGAGGGTCACGCTGACCGTAATAGAGGGCAGCGTGCGTGTGCGCGGGGCGGGCGGCTCGGCGGTTCTGACTGCAGGACGATCCGCAGAGGTGGACGCGGATGGACGGATCGATCTGGCAGATCTGTCCCAACGCGACCTCGACCGCGCAACCGCCTGGCGCAGAGGTCGTATCTATTTCGAGGACGTACCGCTCTCCCAGGTGGCGGAGGAATTCAACCGGTATAACCGGGCCAAGCTGTTCGTGCATGAGGATGTGGCCGACATCCATATCGGCGGGAACTTCCGGACCGACAATGTGGAAGGCTTTGTGGCCCTCCTGTCCGACGGCCTGGGTCTTACCGTGGAACGCGGCAACAACGTGCTTTACGTCACGCGCTGAAATATTCTGCATTTTTCTTGATGGAAATATGACGGCTGTTCGTCTGAACCGGTGAGAGGCCAGCCCAATTTGCAGGCGGGTCCGGGACAAGAAACGGGGAGACGTTCATGAAATCCACTTTGCTGGCGAGCTGCAGCGCGGCCGCTCTGGTGCTTTGCGCGGCCGGGGCCTCAGCCCAGGCGCAGGAGGCGTCCGAGCCTGTGCGTTTCGAGATTCCCGCCGGCTCGATGAGCCAGGCGCTGGACCTCTATGCCGATCAGACCGGCCGTGAGCTGATCTACGAGACCGGACGGGTCGAGACGCTGAGTGCACAAGGCCTCTCGGGCATCCACGATGCTGACGCGGCACTTTCGGTCATGCTGGACGGGACCGGGCTGGCCTATACGGCGGACGCCTCAGGCGCCGTAATGGTCTACGCCAGCCATCAGGAGCCGGAACCCGAATCCGACCGGGACCCGGAGCCGGTCCGGCGTCAGGCCAGGTTCGACCAGGCGCCTGCCGATGTGGTGACCGTTGTGGGCTCCCAGATCCCGGGGCTTCAGACCGATGGCCAGCTGCCGGTCACGATCATCGACCGCGACGAGATCGCGGCGGTGGCCGCGACCAGCGGTGACGAGCTCTATCGCTCCATCCCGCAAATGGGCGACGTGGCGTTCAACAGTACCGAGAATGTCAGCGGCGGGATCAATTCCGCACGCGGCGACGTGGCCTCGATCAATCTGCGTGCGTTGGGAACCGGCAATACGCTGACGCTCATCAACGGGCGCCGGATGGTCAATCACCCCGGCACTCAATCTGAAAACCTGGTCCCGGTCGTATCGTCCAACGCCAATGCGATCCCGGTGCGCGGCGTGTCGCGTGTGGAAGTGCTGCTCGACGGGGCCTCGGCCCTGTACGGCTCGGACGCAGTGGCTGGCGTGGTGAACAACGTGCTGCGCGATGATTTCGACGGGCTGAATGTCGCCGTGCGCTATGGCATGGAGCCTGAAATCTCCGCTTCGGAAAGCTCGATCGGTCTGGAATTCGGACGGAATTTCAACCAGGACCGCAGCAATATCTCGGTCTATGCGAGCTATCTGGACCGAGATCCCGTGCAGGCGAGCGAGCGCGATTTCTCGGCCAATGCCGATCTGCGCGACCGGCTGCCGGAGGACTGGGCGAACGACATCCAGTTCCGCAATAATTCCAACAACTCGCCCTGGGGGGCATTCACCCTGCTGGACCCGGCCACGGGCGATCCGGTGTCCATCCCGGGCGTCACGACCGGCTCGGGCGGGTTCAACATCCGTCCTGCCGGCGATCCAGATTGCACCGCGCCTTACCAGGACGGGCTGTGCATCGCGCCGGGCAACGGCGCCGGGGATGTCGCGTCGCGCTACAACACCAACTCCTCGCGCACGATCAATAACGGGGTGAGCCGCCTGAACCTGTTTGCCACGGCCGATCACGACTTCGATAACGGCATCTCGGTCTTCGCCGAGGGCGGCTATTACTGGGCGGACTCCGAGGCCGAGCGCTCCGGCTCCGCCCAGCTCAGCGCCGAGCGGGCCGTCATCCCGTCGTCCAATTATTACAATCCCTTCGGTGCGGCCGGGACCAATGGCCGGATCGACGCGCTGGGCCTGCCCGCCGCCGGCTATGACGTGCTGCTGCGCCGCTACCGGCTGGTCGATGCCGGGTCGCGCAAGATCTCGGTGGAGAATACCAGCTGGCGCGCCCTTGCAGGGCTTGAGGGTCAGCTGGGCGGTTTCGACTGGGAAACGGCTTTTCTCTATTCGGAAGCGGAAACCGACGACACCACGACGCGCACCTCGAACACGCTGTTCGCCGACGCGCTCGCGATGGGTGGGCCCGCCGCCTACAACCCGTTCAATGGCGGGGGATTGCCGCTATCGGAATCGGGGGATAATACCCCCAGCGATCCCGGCACTATCGACGGCTTCCTCGTACCTGTCTCCCGGATTTCTTCCACTAGTCTCGCGCTTTGGGACGTTAAATTGTCACGACCCGACCTCTTCCAGCTGCCAGCTGGCAGTGTCGGTGTCGCGCTTGGGCTCGAACAGCGCCGCGAGACCTTTTCCGACGATCGCGACCCGCGCCTGGACGGTACGATCCAGTTCCTGGCCCCTGAGACCGGCGAGCTGACCAGCGACGTGATGGGCTCCAGCCCGACGATCGACTCCAGCGGCGCGCGCAACGTCTCCTCGGCCTTCGCCGAGCTGGCGGTACCCGTGATCTCGCCGGACATGTAGATTCCGCTTATCCAGTCGATCGACGTCCAGCTGGCCGTTCGCCACGAGGACTATGATTTGTTCGGCGCGGTTACCAAACCGAAGGTCGCGCTGGCCTGGCGTCCGAGTGACTTCCTGCTGGTGCGCACCGCGTGGTCGCAGGGCTTCAAGGCGCCCAACCTGCAACAACAGTTCGAACGCAGTCTGGAGCGTGTGAATACGCGTCCCGATTACGTGTTCTGCGAAGCCGATCTGCGCGCGGGACGCATCGCCTCCTTCTCCGATTGCGACCGGTCGGACTCGGTGGTCAGCCAGCGCGAAGGGTCGACCGATCTGGGGCCGGAGGAGTCGGAGAGCTTCTCTGCAGGTGTCGTGTTCGACGCTTTCTTCGTGCCCGAACAATGGGGCAGCTTCCAGTTTACCGCAGATTACTGGTCCATCGAGCAGGAAGACGTGGTCGGAATTTTCGGCGACGACAATCACCTGGTGCTCGACTATCTGCTGCGCACGCGCGGGCAATCCAATCCGGCCGTGGTGCGCGAAGCCCCGACCGCTCAGGACATTGCCGCTTTCCAGGGCACCGGGCTGGAACCGGTGGGCCAGATCCGCTTCGTCGAGGACAATTATACCAACCTGCTGCCGCGCACGGCGGAAGGAATCGACTACGCGTTCTTCTACGATCTCGACGATACGCGCTGGGGCGATTTCAGCCTCAACGTGAACGTCGCCCAGCTGCTGACCTTCGAGCAGGACATCGCCCCGATCGAGGCGGAGATCCTGGCCGCCCAGGATGCTGGCGAGATCAGCGAAGTGGCCAATCTCTCCGGGGTCGGCGATCTGATCCGTCAGGACGGGCGGCCCGAATGGCGCTGGAGCGCTTCGGCGACTTGGCGCTACCAGGCCTGGGGCGCGGGCTGGTTTACCAGCTTCGTCGATGACGTGCTGGATACCAGCGCGACCAACGATGACACACGCGAATACTGGACGGTGGACTCCTACCTGCGCCACAACGCCTACGTTCAGTACACGTTCGGATACGAAGGCGAGCAGCCTTTCAGAGTGCGTCTGGGTGCGCGCAACCTGTTCGACGAGGAGCCGCCGCTGGCCGATGAATCCTTCGGTTACATGGGCTCGCTCCACTCCTCCCGCGGACGCTTCGTCTATGTGGATCTGCGGAAGTCCTTCTGATGATCGCAGACGTTCTAAAGCAGGCATCGGGCGCCTTGGCGCTCGGTGCCGCCGCCTTCAGTGTGTCCGCCTGCGCTACGGTGCCCGCCGGCGACACCGGCGTTCGCGCCAGTGCCGACACGAAGGCGGCGCTCTGCCAAACGGGCGGGGTGACGGTCCTGGGTCTGTTTGAGACCGCGGGCCGGCATCATTGCACGGTGACCGGACCGGGTGCGGTGACACTGAGTGTCGATCCCGAGGCGGCCGTGGCCGGCCCGATCAATCCCAGTCCCTGGTACCGGTTCGAGTTGGAGGCCGAGCGAGGAACCGGGTTCGCCGTGACTCTGGATTATGGCGATTACCGCCATCGCTATAACCCGCTGATCGAGCATGACGGTGACATCGCCCCTCTGGACGAGGCGCGGGTCCTCCGGGAGGAACCGGGGAACCGGGTTACCCTGTCTCTGGCACTGGATGCCGGCACGACCCTGGTTTCGGGGCGTAATGCCCGCACGCCGGACCAGATCGCAGCCTGGAGTGAGGCCTTCGCGCGCGACCATGGCTTTGAAAGCATCGACTATGGCCGGTCAGCGCAGGGACGTGTCCTTGAAGCGCTGGTGACTGGAAATGAGCGCGAAGACACGCTGATCGTAGCCATGACGCGCCAGCATCCTCCCGAGGTCAGCGGCGCTCAGGCGTTCGAGGCGTTCGCCGAACGCCTGGCCGGGCAGGGCGGGGCACGCGATGCGCGTATCTTGCTAATCCCGCTGGCCAATCCGGACGGTGTGGCCGGCGGTCACTGGCGCCACGGTGCGCGTGGGGTGGACCTAAATCGTGACTGGTACACGGTCGAAGAACCGGCCGTCTCGGCGGCCCAGGCGCTGATCGAGGCAGAAGCGGAGGGCCGGGACCAAGTCCTGTTCTTCGATTTCCATTCCACCAACCGGACCGTGATCTACAGCCCGCCAGACGATTATGCCGGGCGAGGTGCCGATTTCCTGGCGCAGTTGCGCGCCCTGTACGCGGCAGAGCTGTCCACCCCTCCGCCGTGGGAAGGTGCCCATAATCCGGGCAAAGGGACCTCGAAAGGCTGGGCTATCAGCGTGCTGGAGGCCCCCGGCCTGACGGTTGAACTCGCCGATCATGCAGAGAGCCCGGAGATCGAGGCGGTCGGCGCGCTGACTGCGGATGCGGCCCTGTCCTATGCGCGTTCGCGCTAGCGTGTGTGCGTGGCTCGCTGCCCGGGGCAACAAAAAAGCGGCTGCGGGCTGAGGCCCGAGCCGCTTTTGCCGATCGACGCAGAAAAGAGGTCAGTCGTCGAGTTCGAACGTGATCTGCATGTTCACCTTGAACTCTTTTGCCTTGCCGTTCTCGATCATGACGTTCTGGTCTTTGATCCAGCAGCCCTTGACGTTACGCAAGGTCTTGTTGGCCCGGTCGATACCAACCTTGATGGCGGCTTCGAAACTCTCCGGGGACGTGGCGGAAATCTCGGTCACTCGAGCAACGCTCATAGCGATTCCTCCGATTTTGCTGTAACGCTTAACCAACAACCTTAAGCGGCGTGTTGTTCCATTCGGGGATCATTCACACGCCACCTGACCGGTTTTTGGATACGGTTCGAGAGCCGCCATCGCCGCGTCGCGCTAGCAGGATGAATTTAGTGCGCTCATCGCCGGCTGGCAGGCTTCGGGGTGTCCCTGACAGCACTCATCCACCAGGAAGCTGATCGTCTCGCCGATCGTGTCCATTCGCGCAGTGTAGATCCGGCTGCGCCCCGCTTTGCGCATGGCGATCAGGCCGGCATGGCTCAGAACGTTGAGATGGGCGGACAGGTTATTCGGCGCCACGGCCAGGTGTTCGGCCAGTTTTCCAGCCGGCAGGCCATGGGGCGCATTCACGATCAGCAGCCTGAACAGGCGCAGACGCGTCTCATGGGCGAGGGCGGTGAACTTCGCGGCAGCCTCGGACTCGGTCATGCTCAGCTCTTCATTTCAAAACAAGTTGAGATATCGAAGTATATAGTTTAGCGGGTTTGGCAATGCCCGTCAGGCTTCCAACGGAGTGCCCGTGACCCGTCTTCTTATCTTGTGCACCGGAAACTCGGCCCGTTCCATACTGGGCGAGGTCCTGTTCAACGCGTTGGGGCAGGGACGCATCCAGGCGGTTTCCGCAGGCTCTCAGCCCAAGGACGAGCCGCATCCGCTGGCGCTTGAAACGCTTGCGGTACACGGCCATGAGACGGCAGGGCTGCGCTCAAAATCCTGGGATGAGTTTGCCGGACCGGACGCAGCGCATGTCGATGGCGTCATCACCGTCTGCGATTCGGCGGCGGCCGAGTCGTGTCCGATCTGGCCGGGAGCACCGGTCAGCGTGCACTGGGGCCTACCCGACCCGGCGGGGGTCAAGGATGAGGCGGCCGCCCGCGCCGCGTTCGAGACGACCTACCAGGCATTGCGCAAACGCATCGAGCGAGTTGTGAATGCGGCGGGCCTGGACGATCCAGCTACGCTCAAAGCCGTGCTGACCGAAGCCCATGAGAAGGAGTCCGGCGATCATGTCTGACTTGAAGGCGAAGGCGGTGTCCGGCGGCATCGGGTTCTTTGAAAAATGGCTGTCGGTCTGGGTCGCGCTCGCGATCGCGGCCGGCGTCGCGCTTGGGACTGTGTTTCCGGCAATCTTCGATGCGCTGAGCCGGTTCGAGTTCGCTTCGGTCAATCTGGTCGTCGCCGTTCTAGTGTGGGCGATGGTCTATCCGATGATGGTCAATGTGGACCTGGCCGGGCTGACGCGCGTGGGCGAACGTCCCAAGGGGCTGGTGATCACGCTCGTGGTGAACTGGCTGATCAAGCCTTTCACGATGGCGGGGCTGGCCGTACTCTTCTTCGAGGTTGTCTTTGCGCGCTTCATCGACCCCACCGACGCGACCCAGTATATCGCCGGCCTGATAATCCTGGGGGCCGCGCCGTGCACCGCAATGGTCTTCATCTGGTCTCAGCTGACGCGCGGCGACCCCAACTACACGCTGGTCCAGGTGGCCGCGAACGATGTGATCATGATCGTCGCCTTCGCGCCCATCGTCGCCATCCTCCTGGGCGTGACCGACATTGCCGTGCCGTGGGAGACTCTGCTGCTCTCGGTCGGGCTCTACGTGCTACTTCCCCTGACGGCAGGCTGGCTGACCCGGCGCCATCTCATGGCGGGGCGGGCGCGGGTCCAGGGCGAAGCGCGGGTCGAGGCGTTCACCGCGCAGGTCAAACCGGTCTCGGTCATCGGGCTGATCGCGACGGTGGTGATCCTGTTCGGCTTTCAGGGCGAGACCATCCTGAACCGGCCAGGTGTTATTGCGATGATCGCCGTGCCCTTGCTGATCCAGTCCTACGGCATTTTCGCGATTGCCTACCTGGCGGCCTGGGCCTGGAAAACACCCTACAATGTCGCAGCGCCGTGCGCGTTGATCGGGACATCCAATTTCTTCGAGCTCGCGGTCGCGGTGGCGATCAGCCTGTTCGGCCTGAATTCGGGGGCCGCCCTGGCCACCGTGGTGGGTGTGCTGGTGGAGGTTCCCGTCATGCTGTCCCTCGTGGCGCTGGCCAACCGGACGCAGCGCTTCTTTCCCGGAGAAACACGGCCATGACCGCCGATGCTGAGAGCACCCCGAATGTCGAGGAATGCTGCTTTGAAGACATCGATCATGGTGCGCTGTTTCCGACGGTGCGAAGCGGTCACAAGCCTCGTATTCTCCTGCTCTACGGCTCGGTTCGCGCGCGCTCGTTCAGCCGGCTGGCGACCGAGGAAGCCGCGCGCATCCTGCGGCGGCTCGGCGCGGAAACGCGCACATTCAACCCGTCCGGCCTGCCGCTTCCTGACGATGGCGAGCCGGATCACCCCAAGGTCGCCGAACTGCGCGAGCTGGTGACCTGGAGCGAGGGCATGGTCTGGTGCTCGCCCGAGCGTCATGGCGCGATGACGGCGGTCATGAAAGCCCAGATCGACTGGATCCCGCTTTCGCTGGGTGCTGTGCGTCCAAGCCAGGGCAAGACGCTGGCGGTGATGCAGGTCTCGGGCGGGTCGCAGAGCTTCAATGCGGTCAACCAGCTGCGCGTGCTGGGGCGCTGGATGCGGATGATCACCATCCCCAACCAGTCTTCGATCCCCAAGGCCTTTCTCGAATTTGACGAGGAGGACCGGATGAAGCCTTCCGCGCTTTACGACCGGGTGGTGGACGTCATGGAGGAGCTGGTGAAGTTCACACTCCTCACCCGCGACAGCTCGGCGTATCTCGTGGATCGTTACTCGGAACGCAGGGAAAGCGCCGAAGAGCTTTCCCGCCGGGTAAACCAGCGCACCCTGTAGCGATGGGCGCGCGCGTGCAGGTTTCGCGAAACCTCTGAATTTCCTGCCAGCGAAACGAATCGCGGCGCGAACCGATTCCAAATCGGGTATGTGTGGCTTGCGGGACACGCTTGGTTTCCACTCTGCCGTGAACCTCGGGAACCCGGGGAGAAGGGCGGCGTTTAGCCAGCCACAGCGTCTCGCAAACTGCTTGCCGACGCGACATCGCAAAACGAGGTCCCATGTCCCGGCTACGTCCCGCCCGCATCGCCTATGCCGCCATCGCGCTCATTCTCGTCGCGATCGGTGCGCTCTTCTTCATGTTCCTGGAAGAGAGCGTTGCGCAGACATCATGCGGTGTCGTGACCCTGACCGAGGCGGAGACCGAAACCGAAGCGCCGTGCGCCGCTGTCGAGCGCGTCGCCAACGGCCACTGATCGAAAAAGTCTGGAGGGCCGCTCATGCGTGCCTATAAATTGATCACCGCGTTTGGTTCGCCGGCATCGTTGAAGACCCGCGCCTTTCTGCGCTGGGCCAACGTCCCGGTGCGTGAAACCGAGGCGAGTGCGCTCGTTCTGAAGAGCGCCGTACGTCCGCGGCTGAAGTCGGTCCGGGTTCCGGTGCTCGTGACGCCGTCGAACGAGGCGCTGAGCGATCCGCGACTGATCCAGGACTGGATCGGCCAGCACGAGCCGGGGCCGTCGCTGACGCCGGGCTACGGGCACCACCGTTTCGTCTCGCGCCTGCTTGAGAGTTTCGCGGATGAAGTGCTTTCGCCGGCGACGGTCTTCGTGTCCTGGAATTCGGATATGGAGCAGGCGACTGCCCGGATGGGAGTGTCGCTCTATCCCGACCTTGATGAGAAGCAGCAGATGCGCCAGGCGCGCCTGCTATCCGCCCAGTTGATGCACGCGCTCGATGTGCGGGGTTTTGGCAAAGCCGAAGCGGACCAGTCCCGATCCCTGATTACCTCGGTGATCTCCATTCTCGATCGCCATTTCGAGAATAACGCGTTCATTCTCGGCAATTCGCCCTGCCATGCCGATTTCGCGATCTTCGGTGCCCTGGCGATCCTGCGTGAGACGCCGGCCACGCGCGACATGCTGGCCAAGGCCGAGAATGTACGTCGCTGGCTTGCCGAGGTGAACGCGCCGTTTGAGACGCGCGATGGCGATTTCCGCAAGGCGTACACGCTTCCGGAAAGTCTCAACGAGCTCGTCATGCTGGCCGCCGAGCACTTTCTGCCGCAGGCCCTTGAAGCTTGTGACGCCGTGGCCGATTGGGCCGATTGCAATCCGGGCAACATGCAATTGCCGGCGACATTGTCGGCGGCGAAGCGGAGCGAGGCTGGCCAGCGTCAGCGTCGGGGCCATGTCCGGGCCGAGGCGCAATGGCTGTTGCAACGCCTTCTCGAGACGCTGGGCGAGGACCTGCCCCGCGTGGAAGCGGAGGCGCGCGACGAGCTGCTTCTCGCGATGGGCTATGAAGGGCTGAAGAATTTCGAGCCGGAACGCACAGTTCTGCAAACCCACCACGTGTTCAGAGTCGATCTGCGCACCCGCCGCGATTCCGGCGCGAGCCACCAGTCCACCGAGCAGGCCGGATACGCCTTGATGAAGGCGCGCGAAGCTGCCGGAGACAGCCGCGAGTTCGATCGCGTCATCATGGGCTGAGTCCGCCCCCGGGCCGAGTGGACTTCCTGCCGGATCCGCACGCAGCGCGGCGCTCTTTCAGCGCTCGCGCGTGCATATCCCCCCTTTCTCTCGCTCGCGTCAGCGCCTACCTACGCTGAACCGCAGCGAAGGGATGAGATCGATGGCCGAAGCGATGAGCACAGCGCCTGAAGGCGAAAGCCGGGCTGAAGCTTACGCGCGCCTCCACAAGGAGATCGCCAGCGTCGTGGCGGGAGAAACCAGCGAGACGGCGCGCTTTGCGACTGCCGCCTGCCTGCTCTCCCACGCCTTCGCGCCGCGCTATTTCTGGACCGGATTCTACCAGGTCGACCCGGAGAAACCGCAAGAACTCGTCGTCGGTCCTTACCAGGGAACGCTCGGGTGCCTGCGCATTCCGTTCGGACGCGGAGTCTGCGGCGCGGCAGCCCAGACCGGCGAGACCCAGCTGGTCGCCGATGTCCATGCCTTTCCTGGACATATTGCGTGCGATGCACGCAGTCAGTCGGAGATTGTGGTGCCGGTCCACCGGGCCGATGGCACGCTCGCGGCCGTCCTCGATGTCGATTCTTCGGAAAAGAATGCATTCGACGAGACCGACAAGATTGGTCTTGAAGCTATTTGCAAGACGCTCCTGACCGCCTGAGGCGCACGAGGCGGCCTAGAAGAGGCCGAGAAACTTCTTGCGCTTCGGCTTCACCTTGATGTTCACGGAGGCCCGCCTGGTGCGCATCTCTGGCTTCGCCTTGGGTGTTTGAAGCGCGCTGGTGTCACCCGGCAGGCGCGGGGCGGGCGGCGCGCAGATGTCGGCGTCGCACAGGGCGCCGTCCATTGTGGCCGAGCCCATGATCGAGCGGACCGAAACCCGGTCGGTGCCCAGATCCGACAGTCCAAGACGTTCGCGGACCGCCAGACGGAACTCGCCGGCGCGCGCTTCAAGCTTGTCGCGGCGCTGTTCCAGTTCGGCCAAGCGAGACAGATCGACCGGACGTGGTGTGCGGACCGCGTCATCCTGCGTTTCGGCGCGTGCTTTTGCGAGGGCCGCACGGGCGCGTTCGATATTCAGCTTGGTGTTTTCAGAGACCATCGTGTTGCTCCGCTGTGCCACCGTCAGGACTTGCGAGCATACCACTCTAGGCCAGCCGTGTGCGAGATCATAATCGCATCGACGTCGCCGCCGACACCGGTCTGGGCGAGCTGCAGATCGCTTTTGAGAATATTGAGTTCGACCAGGGCCTTGGCGGTTTCAGCCAGTTGGCGCTTGCCTGAAGCCGCCACCACGGAGATGAACGGGCCGATGAACTCGTCCTGGCTGAAGGTCTGGCTGCCCCGGATGAATTCCATTGTCAGCTGCGGGAGGGTGGTGGCCTGCATGCGTTCGAGAATCGGTCCGGCTGCCTGCGGCGTGATCCCGGCCTCGGCCAGCGCTTTTTCTGCTGCGGCTTCATTGGTCATCAGGTTCATCGCGATCATCATGTCGAACATCGCCGGATGCACGCCCCGGAGGAAAGCATGGGTCATATCTGCCTGGGCGAATGTGCGCACGAACGCGTTAGGTCCCTCCTCGACACCGACGCGCGTCGTCTCGTCGTGTGCCCGCTTCAAGATGCCGTCGACCAGGATCGAGGCGTAGAAATGCTCGTAGACGGGGAAGACGTCATCATCGCCGAAGCCGGCAAAGACCATTCCGGCATAGGGCTCCAGGAATGCTGGCATGGTGGCTAGCATATAGGCGAAATCGAACAGTTTTTCGCGAACTTCGCCCGAGCGGCCGAATTC
Organism: Marinicauda sp. Alg238-R41; assembly: GCF_947331485.1. Lineage (NCBI taxonomy): Bacteria > Pseudomonadati > Pseudomonadota > Alphaproteobacteria > Maricaulales > Maricaulaceae > Marinicauda > Marinicauda sp. Alg238-R41. The sequence continues at coordinate 1,669,810 of NZ_CAMZOJ010000001.1, forward strand.
TCCCAGAGACTGGGCGATGATCGCATCGAGCAGGTCGCGGTAAAGGTCGTAAAAACGTTCGCGTGTGAGTGCTTCCAAGACTTTTACACTGTGCCGGTCGGTGCCGGCTTCGTCGCGTGCCAGGTGGGCACGATACAGGTCGAGGGCCGCCAGGAAGGCCTCCTCGTCGCCGGTATGGGTGCTGCCAGGATAGGAGCGCATGGCGCGCGCGTGGTTGAGGACGGTCAGCACGGCGAGGCGCATGAGTTCTTCGAACTCGGCGCGCTCCTCGGCCTCGGGAAACAGCTTTCGGTTCTGGTCCACGAAGCTGAAGAAGGCCCCGGCGCATTCGCTGACCGAAGTGAACTCCGATTGGCCATGGGCCTTGGAGAAGGCATGGGCGATGTTCGACCAGGAGCGGCCCAGGACATCGCCGCGCGAATAAACCATCAAAGCGATCGAACCGGTCAGTGGCAGTATTTTTTCCGCTTCCAGCGTGACAACCGGTTCAGGCCCGCCGCCATAGGTCACCGCGCTGTCGGCCGCGAGCGCCACAGCCTGACGGTTCATGATCATGACTTCCGACGTCATCCGCCCCTTACCCCCTCGACCCGTACCGGTTCTGCGCGAGGCCCCACCCAGCGCGCGATTACGGTCGTATTGGAGGCGACCCTAGCCGAGCTGGAGACAGGTGTTAAGGCGCGTTAACCCCCGATCATGGTTAATGCGAGACGCTTTGTCCCGAGGCGCGGCTCAAAGGTCACGCCTGCGAGGAGACGGGGTCTGGAGTGCCCGGCGCCGGCTCTCGGCTGGCACGGCCGGCCCTGGCGAAGCCGAACGCGCCCGCTACGCTCAGCGCGATGGCGGTCAGAAGGAGCCACGCGCTGACGCCCCAGAAGGCAGGACTCGCCGGGGCGCCGGACGCGATCGCGTGCCAGAGAACTCCGAGCGCGATGAATGCAGCGCTGGCGAGTTTCAGACCGGCCGAGAGGATCGCCCTTGATCGCACGAAGGTGGAGAGGATCGCCACGCTGGCCAGCCCCACCCAGAAGATCGGCGCGAGCCAGACATCGGAAGCGCCACCGGATACGGCAATGAAACATAGGGCGAGCAGGGCGGGGCTACCCCAGATCACGCTGATCCACGCGCGTTCCAGGCGCGGCGACGCCTTGGCGCGTGCCGCCCGCTTCATGAGCCAGAGATTGACCCCGCTCGCGACGATCATGCACAGGGCCAGACCCAAAAGGGCGTAGGCGATCTTGACGGGGAGGCCGCCAAAGCTGCCGAAATGGAGCTGGTAGGCCCCAGCAATGATCTGCTGGCCTACCGTGCCGTTCTCGAGCCCCACCTGGCCCTGATACTCGCCGGCCGCGTCGAACTGGTAGTACTCGCCGAAGATGAGCCGCCGCGGCAGGCGCGAGAGGATTTTCACGCTCTGGCTCTCGGTGCCGGGATATTCCAGATCGAGAAACCAGGGTTCCACATCCGGCCGCCGCTCGCGCATGGTGTGAAGGGCGGGAGCGATATCGGCGACCGGCGCTTCGGCGTCGCTGCGCACGCCTTCGGCCCCGAATGTCGGCTGGAACGCATAGCGCATGTCGCCTTCGTGGAAGCTCTGGCCGACGACAACTGCAAACAGGATGGACAGGCCAAGCATCGCCCCGGTCAGCGGAATGATGACGTGGAATGGGCTCCCCCATACCGAGAGGCGATTGTGCAGGTCGGCTTCGGCCAGCTGGGGATTGCCGCTGCGGCGGAAGCGGAAGGCATCGCGGAATACGCGCGGGTGGGCCGCAAAGCCCGAAATTACGAGGGCGAGCATGATCGCGCCGAAAATCCCGACCAGGATGATGCCCGGTGTATGCGGAAGGTTCAGGTAGTAGTGCTGCTCGATCAGGAATTCTGAATAGGCGTGATCGACTTCCCCGGCCAGAGCGCCGTCCGGGGCGATGAACCATGCATCGTCTCCGAGCAGTGCAGTCATGCGCGGTGCGGCGCGCGTCGGCAGGACCATGTAGGCGCTGTCCGGCAGCGCCCCGTCATGGATCGACTGGTAGCGCGCGATCGCGTTGTCCATGCCGAGGCTCGCAGCTTCGGGCGTGTACTCGCGCATCTCCGGTGCGCCGGGCTGTTCCCAGCGCGCAAAGTCCTCGTGGAAGACCACGAGCACGCCGCTCAGCGACAGGATGAACAGGACTGCACCCGCGACCACGCCTAGCCCGGCGTGGGCGGAGAGGATCTGCGCGACGAATTTTTTCGAGACGGAAGGCCAGCGAGCCATGACGATGTCTTTCAGGTCAGGGTGCGGGTCAGAAGAAGGAGGCCTGCGGAGAGCACGACAATGGTCACCATTGCGATGCTGCGCCAGCGCAGGGCGATATCGATGGTCGCGACCACGGCCAATACGCCCCAGCCCAGTACGAAGAAGAAAAGTCCGCCCAGCAGCGCGTCGGGCTGCGGCGCGCCTGCACCAAGCATGAGGCCGTAGATCGACGCGGACAGCGCAACGGCTGCCACGCCGGCGAAGACGGTGGCCAGAACACCGGCATAGACGGTGCGTACGGTTTTCATGGCGCTAAGCGTCGCCTGCGAGGCGGTGCTTTCCGCCCGCGATGCATTGCGCCGGACGGGGCCGTCCGGGCGTGCATACTGGACGGCAAGCACGACCAGAGCAGCGATCATGGCCATGAGGGCCGCCATGGCCACGCCGCGATCGGGGCCGGAGGCGACGATCCAGACCGGCAGGGAGATAACAAGCGTTCCCCAACCGACCCAGAGGGAGCCGTCATGCCGGCCGGCACGCTTGGTCCAGCTGGCAAAGAGAAGGCCGACCCCGGCGGCGGACAGAGCCGCCGCCAGGATCGTCATCGGGATATGGAGACCGTGGGTGAACAAATCAGAAGGTCCGCGACAGGCGCAGATTGACCGTGCGGTCTTCGCCCGGGAAGCAATCGCCGCGAGCCAGGCACGCTGCGTAATAGTCCTCGTCGAAGACATTGCGCACGTTCAACGCCACGGACCATTGTTCGAAATCATAGGCCGCCAGCAGATCGAACAGCGTGTAGGAATCGGTCGTGATCGTGACCTGGCTCCCATCTACGACGCTGACGCCGTTGCTTTCGCTTTCGCCGACATAGCGCACGCCCGCACCCAGGCGTACGTTCTCGAGAACGGCCGGACGAAGCGTTGCCCAGACCGAGGCCTGTTCTTCGGGGACTGAAGCAAGGGGCAGGCCGTTCGGGTCTTCGGTATCCAGCGTGCTGGCATTGGCTTCCAGGGTCACATCGCCCAGACCGCTGTCGAAGCCGGTCAGGAACTCGAACTCAAGACCTTGAATGTTGGCAACGCCTTCCTGTTGCGACGGGGCATTCGGCAGACCGAACGGGTTGCTGAGATTGGACTGTTCGATATCGAACCAGGCTAGCGTCATGTAGGTGCGAAGGCCGGGCTGGTATTTCAGGCCCACCTCGATCTGCTCGCCTTCACGCGGCTTCAGCGCGTCCCCGGTCACGGCATCGGTACCGATTACCGGTTCGAAGCTCTGGGCAAAGCTGACATAGGGCGAGAGTCCGTTGTCGAAAGCGTAGAGCGCGCCGACGGCAAACGTGGTCGCGTCGTCGCTCTGGGTCACCGCACCGTTGTCGTTTTCGACATCGTCGAAGCGAACACCGGCGTTGAACTTGAACCGGCCGATGTCGATCTGGTCGTTCAGGTAGAAGCCGAGATACTCGTCGGTGCTTTCGGAGCTTCCGCGAACCGCGTCGAGCTCGGCCGCGGTGGGCACGCCGACGCCATAGACCGGATCGAACGCATTGATCGTGCCCTGGACCAGGAAGGCCGTCGAGCCGGTCAGTTCGATCGACTGGTGGTTCACGCCGGCGAGGACTTCGTGCTCGATCCCGCCCGTGGTGAATTCGGCGCGCACGCGGGCATCCACGGCGAATTGCCTGGACGTGGCCGCGTCGTCATACCAGCTGCGGAAACCATTGCCGTTTGCGTCGATACGCGGCGCGCCGGCGCCGGCGAACGTGATCCAGCTCTGGGCATAGTCGCTCTCGCCCTCGCGCCAGCGTGCCGTGCCTTCCAGCGTGAAGATGTCGTTGAGAACATGCGAGCCCAGAAGGGTCACTGCGGTGGATTCGGTGTCGTAGTGATTGAAGCCGGGTTCGCCGTGGTAGGTCGAGCTCTCGATGCGTTGTCCGCTGGCAGAGTCGAAAAGCGTACCGGTAAGCGGCAGGAACTGCGCGGCCACGTCACCATCACGCTCATCGTAATTGACCAGGAGGGTGAGGCTCGTCTCTTCGGTCGGCTGCCAGGTGAGCGACGGGGCGAGGGAAACCGAATCGTCGGTGACGTAGTCCACCTGGGTGTCGGAGTCGCGATAGAGCGCGACCAGGCGTGCGAATACGTCATTGCCCAGCGCTACGTTCAGATCCGTCGCAGCCTGCGCGCGGTCATGCGTGCCGTAGGACAGGACGAACTCGCTCTCGATGCCGGCGCCGGCAATCTTCGAGACGGTGTTGACCAGACCGCCCGGGGATCCCTGACCGTACAGCACCGAGGCCGGGCCCTTGAGCACTTCGACCTGCTCGAGGGTGTAAATCTCGGGGCGCGTATTGTTGTAGTTGCCGAAGAGCGACTGGAGGTTGTCGCGATATTCCGGGGCGCTGAGCCCGCGTACGGCGTAAAAGTCGCCGCGGGTGGAGAAACCGTACTGATCGCCGATTACGCCGGAGGTGTAGTTGAGCACATCATCGAGCGTCAGCGCGCCCTTGGACAGGAACATGTCTTCGGTCTCGATGGAGACCGAGCGCGCGGTCTCCAGGATCGGCGTATCCGACTTGGTGGCGCCAAACGTGGTCATCTGACCGGTCACGCGAATGATGTCATTCACGCCGGTCTCATCGCTCTGTTGGGCCAGAGCGGGGGAGGCGGCGGCCAGGGTCAGCGCGGAGGAGGCAAGCAGCAGGCGGGAGAAGGTCATCGATAGTCCCCAAAAAACTCTTGGAAGAATGAAGTTGAGGGCGTGCTAATGCGAGCGATTAGCAAAATCAATGAGAATTATTCGCAATTGTGCAGCGCGTTGGTCCGTGCGCTGTCTTTGCAACGAAAAGCGCCACCGGCGGTGACCGGTGGCGCCTTGGTTTGCACTCACGCACCCTGACTAGCTGTCCTGATCCAGACGGCGGTCGAAGAAGCGGAAAATCGTCGTCCACATATGGGTTTGAAGGGCCGGCGGACGCACGCCGTGGCGCTGGCCGGGATAGGTCATGATCTCGAAATCGGCATTCTGTTCCTGCAGCGCCGCGAACATCCGGGTCGAATGGTCGAACGTGACGTTGTCGTCGGCCATGCCGTGGATGATGAGGGTGGGGGTCGCGTAATTCTCCACATGGGCAAAGGCGGCGCCTTGCTCGTACCCGGCCGGGTTGGCGGCGGGCGTGTCCATGTAGCGCTCGGTATAGTGCGTATCGTAGAGCGACCAGTCGGTAACCGGCGCCCCGGAGACCGCCGCATCGAACGCGCCGGGCGCCTGGAGCGTGGTCATCAGGGTCATGTAGCCGCCATAAGACCAGCCCCACAGGCCGACTCGATCTGGATCGACGAAGTCGCGGCTTTCGAGAAATTCCAGACCGGCAAGCTGGTCCTCGACTTCGATGCTGCCCATGCGGTCGTGCAGAGCAGCTTCGAACTCATGACCGCGATTCCAGCTGCCACGATTGTCGACTCTGAACAGGACATAGCCGCGATCGGCGAAGAGCTGGTCGCGCGCGCCGGTCCAGGCACGCGTTACCCTCTGGACGTGGGGTCCGCCATAGACCTCTACGATGGCGGGGCAGGGCGCCTCGGTCGTGCAATGGTCCGGCTTGATCATCGACCAGTAGAGCTCGGTTTCACCATCCGCGGCCACCACCGTGCCGAACTCCGGCGTGACATGGCTCTCGACATAGGGGGCGTAGGGATGATCGGCATTCAGCGCGTTTTCCTCGATCCACGCGATGTGCGTGCCATCCATCTCGTAGAGGCCGGTGCGCGGCGGGGTGTCGGTGTCCGAATAGGCGCCGATGAAGGCCGCCCCGCCATCGCCCAGCGTCGCACGCCACACGCCCTCGCCAGAGGTGACCCGCGTTACCTCGCCACCTTCGATCGAAACCGCGTAGAGGTGACGCTCAAGCGGGGAGGCGCGCCAGCCTTCGAAATAGACCGTTTGGCTATCTTCGGAGAGGCCTGCCAGCTCGTCCACAACTCCGGTTCCGACCGTGATCGCCGAGACCTCGCCGTCTTCGCTGACGCGATAGACCTGCCGATAGCCCGTACGCTCGCTCGTCCACAGAAAACCGCCATCGTCGAGTGCGGTGAAATCGTCGGTCAGATTGACCCAGGTCGGAGCGCGTTCGGTCAGAAAGACCTCGCTTGTCCCAGTCTGCGGGTCGACAGCCAGGACATCAAGTTCTGTCTGTTCCCGGTTCTGCCGCTGGACATAGACGCGCTCTCCCGACGCGCTCCAGTTGACCCGCGCCAGGTAGATGTCGCTCTCATCTCCCAGATCGACCTGGGTACGTTCACCGCTCTCCACATCGAAAATCCAGAGCTCGATCTCGACATTGTCGGTACCCGCGCGCGGATAGCGCTGCTCGCTGACCGACACGCCCTCGGCCGAAATGCCAAAGCGCGGCACGATCTGGACCGGGGTCTCGTCGATGCGCGCGACCGCGATCTTCGACCCGTCCGGGCTCCACCAATAGCCGGTGTAGCGGTTCATTTCTTCCTGGGCGACGAACTCGGCGACGCCCCAGCTGACCGGGCCTTCGCCCTCTTCGGTCAGGGCACGCTCCTCGCCGGTTTCCAGATTGTGCAGCCAGAGATTCTGATCGCGGATGAACGAGACATATTCCCCTTCGGGCCCGACCTTGAAGTCGGTCTCGAACGTCTCGGTCTCCATCAGGCGGCGCGCCTCGCCGCTCTCGACATCGACGTAGAAGACATCACCGTCCAGCGGGACCAGAACCGCCTCTCCGCTCTCGTCCCAGTCATAACTGACCACGCCGCTTTCAGAGATGCGGGCGCGCTCACGGTACTGGATTTCGGCCTCGGACAGCTCGCGCTCCTCCGGCGCCAGGGCACGCGCATCGACCAGGCGGTAAGTGCGCCCGTCGGCCACGTCCATCGCCCACAGGTCGAGGACCGTGCGGTCTTCCTCCTTGGGGCGCAGGAAGGTCACGCGCGATCCATCCGGCGAGAATTTCAGCGAGCGCGGCGTCGCACCATCCAGCGAGGGCGAGGCAAAGACCCGCTCGATCGTGAGGTCCGGGCCTGGGGTCTCATCACTCTGTGCGGCAGCGAGGCCGGGGAGAATGAGGCAGGGCAGCGTCGCGGCGAGAAGTCGGCGCATGGAGCGGTCTCCTGGGACAATCGAAAACAGGATCTCCTTGGTAGCCGAGCCCGGCGAGGCGGGCAAATCCACCGACGCTGGCCCGAAGATAAACCCTGGCGGGAACGCGAGGCGGCACGTCGGCCGCGGCGTCGCTGAGCCCTCCGTCTGGACGCCTTTCCATGCCTGTGTGCATTGCCGCAGGCGCGTGTCTCCGCTATGAGAGCGACCAAATTCCCAACATGCCCCATGAAGGAGCGCTGACGGCCCATGTCGTCCTATCAATACGTCTACCACATGGACAATCTGGCGAAGACCTATCCTGGCGGGAAACAGGTCTTCTCCGGCATTTCGCTGCACTTCCTGCCAGACGCCAAGATCGGCGTTGTCGGGGTGAATGGCGCGGGTAAATCCTCCCTGTTGCGCATCATGGCCGGACAGGATCAGGACTTCACCGGCGAAGCCTGGGCGGAGAAGGGCGTACGCGTCGGCTATTTGCCCCAGGAACCCCAGCTCGATCCGGAAAAGACGGTCTGGGAGAACGTCATCGAGGGCAGCGAAGACAAGAAAATCTACGACGCCTACAACGCGATCGCCATGAAGCTCGCCGAGGATTATTCCGACGAGCTGATGGAAGAGATGACCGCTCTGCAGGAGCAGGTCGATGCGCGCGACGCGTGGGACATCGATTCCAAGATCGAGATGGCAATGGACGCGCTGCGCTGCCCGCCGCCGGAAGCCGACGTCACGACGCTGTCGGGCGGTGAGCGCCGCCGCGTCGCGATCTGCCGTCTGCTTCTGTCCAAGCCGCACATCCTGCTGCTTGACGAACCGACCAACCACTTGGACGCGGAATCGGTCGCCTGGCTGCAGCATCACCTGGAAAATTATGACGGCGCCGTGCTGATCGTGACGCACGACCGCTACTTCCTGGACTCCATCACCACCTGGACGCTCGAACTCGACCGCGGCCAGGGCGTGCCCTACCAGGGCGGGTATTCGGACTGGCTGGAGCAGAAGACCAAGCGCCTGGCCCAGGAATCGCGCGAGGAAAGTGCCAAGCAGCGTGCCCTGTCGCGCGAGCTGGACTGGATCCGCTCCTCGCCAAAGGCCCGCCAGGCCAAGTCAAAAGCGCGTATCAAGTCCTATGAGGAGATGCGCGACCGGGCGGACAAGGAAAAGATTTCCACCGCCACCATCCGCATCCCCCCTGGCCCGCGCCTGGGTGGAAATGTGGTTGAGTTCGACCATGTGACCAAGGCGTTCGGCGACAAGCTTCTGATCCAGGACCTGGACTTCAAGCTGCCCCCGGGCGGCGTGGTCGGCGTGATCGGTCCCAACGGCGCCGGCAAGACGACGCTGTTCAAGATGATCACCGGTGAGGAGCAGCCCGACGAGGGCAATGTCACCCTCGGCGAGACGGTCAAGCTGGGTTATGTCGACCAAAGCCGCGACGCGCTCGATGGCACGAAGAATGTCTGGGAAGAGATTTCCGGCGGCAATGACGTGCTCAACCTGGGCGGTCACGAAGTGCCGAGCCGGGCCTATGTCGGCGCCTTCAACTTCAAGGGCGGCGATCAGCAGAAGAAGGTCTCCGTCCTCTCGGGCGGTGAGCGCAACCGCGTCCACCTGGCCAAGATGCTCAAGGAGGGCGGCAATCTGCTCCTCCTCGACGAACCGACCAACGATCTCGACGTGGAGACCCTTTCTGCGCTGGAAGCGGCGCTCGAGGATTTCCCCGGCTGCGCCGTGGTGATCTCGCACGACCGTTTCTTCCTGGACCGGATCGCCACCCACATCCTCGCCTTCGAGGGCGATTCCCACGTGGAATGGTTCGAAGGCAGCTTCTCCGACTATGTCGAAGACAAGAAGCGGCGCCTGGGCACCGACGCGGAAATCCCCCACCGCATCAAGTTCCAGAAGTTCGCGCGGTAATTGGCTGGAAGTTCAGCGAAAATCGAAACCCCGGCGAAGCAGCGCCGGGGTTTCTTTTTGTCCGATGTTTGAGGACGGGCCGGAATTCCGCCGCGGTTACTCGCTCCCGTCGTCGCCGCGTTCCTTCGGCTCGACCAGCTTCACCGCCAGGATCGACAGGCCGTAGAGGCCGAGCATCGCCACGCCGAGGAATATCTGGCTGATCGGATCCGGCGGCGTGACGAAGGCGGCGAAGGCCGCGATGCCCACGACCGCAAACTTCCACCACTGGATGAGCTGCTTGGACGTGATGATGCCCACCTTGCCGAGCAGGGAGAGCAGGACGGGAAGCTGGAAGCTGATCCCGAATGCCAGGATGAGCGTAGTGACCAGATTGAGATACTCGCTGACACGCGTCAGCAGCTGGATCTGTGCGCGTCCTTCGCCTGCCGCCTGTTCCTGGCCCAGCGCGAAGCTCATGATGAAGGGCAGTATGAAATAGTAGACGAAGGCCATGCCGACCGCGAACAGGACCGGGGAGGCAATGAGGAAGGGTGCGAAGGCCAGGCGCTCATTCTTGTAAAGCCCCGGTCGCACGAAGGCCCAGACCTGGTAGGCGATCACCGGAAAGGCGACGATGATGGCGCCGAACAGGGCGAGTTTCAGCTTCACGAAGAAGAATTCGAGCGGGGCGGTGAAGATGAGCTGGAGTTCCAGATCGTCGCCGCGCAGGCGCCGGGAGGCATCCTCGAACGGTACCAGCAGGATGTTGTAGATCGTCTCGGCGAGGAAGAAGCAGGCGCCGAACCCGATTGCGACGGCGATCAGGGTCACGATGAGCCGGCCGCGCAGCTCGATCAGGTGGTCCATCAACGGCGCGCGCGACGCTTCGATATCGTCTTCAGGCGTATCAGTCATGAGGCGTCATTGCCCGAAGCGGTCTTGCGGTCCTCACGCTGGTCGAGGGGCAGCATCTGCTCGGTATCCTCTGCCACCGCCCGATCGACCGCGTCCCCGTCAGTAGTTGAGGCCGCATCCGCGCCGGGATCGCTCTTGGGCACCTTGCGGGCCGTACCCCCGAACGTGCCGGTGCGCGGGTGAGGCCGATCGACCTTCAGGTCGCGCAACTCGTTTTCGGCCGCCTTGATCTCCCGGCTCACATCGCCGACCGGGTTCGAGTTCTTGAGCGCCTGGATTTCCTTGCGCAGCTCTTCCATCTCCGCCTCGCGGCCAAGCTCTTCAAAGCTGCGTTGGAAATCGCGCGCCATCGAGCGCAGTTGCGCGATCGCGCGGCCCAGCTTGCGCATCATCAAGGGAAGGTCGCGCGGGCCGACGACGACCAGCGCGAGAATGAAGATGACCAGGAGTTCCGGCGCGCCGATACCCGGGTTCATGGCGCTCGCCCCCGTTTCGCGGTGTTAGGAGTTCGAACTGCGCTCGCGCGTCCGCTCGGACTCCGGCGCCTCACCGTCGCGATCGAGCCGGGTGGTTTCGGAGGCGGGAGTATCGCTCTCGTCCTCATCCTTCAGCCCCTTGCGGAACGCGGTGATTCCTTTGGCGAAATCGCCCATCAGCGAGGAAATCTTGCCCCGGCCGCCGAATAGCAGGAGGAGCAGGATCGCCACGATGAGCAAGCCGGTCCAATGCGGCGCCATCTACGCTCTCCCATGGTTGAGACACTCTTCTCGAACTCATCACTAGAGGATATTCTCGTTCCGGTCCAACAGACCCCGCAGACGAGCGCCCGAACAGGCGTGCGTTGCGGTGGACGCAGCCGGTGCCCGGCGCTATCACGCAGGCGAGAACCCGCCCGCGCGCCAGAGGCCTTGAATTTTCATGCACGACATCCGTTTCATCCGCGAAAACCCCGATGCTTTCGATGCGGCAATGGCCGCACGCGGGCTTGAGCCCCAGGCCGCTCGCCTGATCGAGCTGGACCGGGAGCGCCGCGAGGCCACCTCCGCCCGTCAGGAGCTGGAAACCGAGCGGAATACCAAATCCAAACTGATCGGTCAGGCCAAGGCCAAGGGCGACGAGGACGAATTCAACCGCCTGCGCACCGAGGTCGACACCCTCAAGGCCCGCATGGAAGAGGCCGACGAGGCTGCCCGCAAGGGTGACGAACTTCTCAACCAGCATCTTGCGGCCCTGCCCAACATGCCGCTGGAAGACGTGCCGGCCGGCAAGGACGAGGAGTCCAACGAGGAGGTGCGCGGCTGGGGCGATCCGCGCAACTTCTCGTTCGAACCCAAGGACCACGTCGCCCTGGGCGAAGGGCTGAACGGGCTCGATTTTGAAAAAGCCGCCGCGATGTCCGGGGCCCGCTTCGCCATCCTGTCCGGGGGACTGGCCCGGCTGGAACGCGCACTGGCGGCGTTCATGCTGGACATCCACACGCAGGAGCACGGCTATCTTGAGGTGAGCCCGCCCTATCTGGTGCGCGACGAAGCACTGTTCGGCACGGGTCAGCTGCCGAAATTCTCCGAAGATCTCTTCAAGGCTGACGACCGCTGGCTGATCCCGACCGCCGAAGTGCCGCTGACCAACATGGTGCGCGACGCGGTGCATGGCGAAGCCGGCTTCCCGATGCGCCTGACCGCGCACACGCCGTGCTTCCGGTCCGAAGCGGGCTCCGCCGGGCGCGACACGCGCGGCCTGATCCGCATGCACCAGTTCGACAAGGTTGAGATGGTTTCCATCGTCAAACCCGAAGACAGCGACGAGGAGCTGGAGCGCATGACGGCGTGCGCGGAGGAAATTCTGCGCCGGCTTGAGCTGCCTTACCGCGTGATGCTTCTGTGCACCGGCGACATGGGGTTTGCCGCCCGCAGGACCTACGATCTGGAAATCTGGGTGCCGACGCAGCAGACTTACCGCGAGATTTCTTCCTGCTCCAACTGCGGAGATTTCCAGGCGCGCCGGATGAATGCGCGCTTCAAGCGGGAGGGCGAGAAGAAGCCGGAATTCCTGCACACGCTGAACGGCTCCGGCGTTGCGGTCGGCCGGGCCATGGTCGGCATTCTGGAAAACCACCAGAACGAGGACGGCTCGATTGCCATACCCCAGGCGCTGCGCCCCTATATGGGCGGGCTTGAGGTGCTGAGCGCGTCATGAGTTCCTTTCTGGGCGACAATCCGCGCATCCTGATCACCAATGACGATGGCGTCCGGGCCCCGGGCCTGAAGGTGCTGCACGAGATTGCGTGCTCGATCTCCGCCGATGTCTGGGTGGTGGCCCCGGCCGAGGAGCAGTCGGGCATGAGCCGGGCGCTGACCTTGAACATGCCGCTGCGGGTGCGCGAGGTGGAAGAGCGCTGGTTTGCCGTCACGGGTACGCCGTCCGACTGCGTGCTGATGGGTGTGCAGGACATTGTGACAGGCAAGGAGCCTGATCTGATCCTGTCCGGCGTCAATCGCGGCCAGAACATTGCCGAGGACGTCACGGTCTCCGGGACGGTGGCCGGTGCGATGCAGGGTCTCACGCTGGGCATTCCCTCGATCGCTTTCTCCCAGGCCTATGGGTTTGCTGGCCGGGCGGCGATCAAGTGGGAGACCGCGCGCGCCTTCGGTCCCGAAGTGCTCAGGCGCCTTCTGGAGGCGCGCTGGAGCGAGAACGTGATCATGAATGTCAACTTCCCAGACCGGGATCCGCACGATGTCGGCGAACTGGAAGTGACGGTGCAGGGACGGCGCGATCAGCATAATCTGCATGCCGAACAGCGTGAGGATCTGAGGGGCCAGGCCTATTACTGGCTTGGTTTTCAAGGAAAACTCTCCGACCCGGCGGTCGGCACCGATCTGCGCGCTGTCTATGAAGGGCGCATCTCGGTCACGCCGCTGCACATCGATCTGACCCACCACGAAACGCGCGACCGTTTGAGCGAGACGCTGGACAGCGCAATTTCTCCGGTCGCCGGCACTCAAGCCGATGCGAGCCACCGCGATGGCTGACGCCCACGATCCAAGATCGATCCAGCTGGTCATGGCCCTGCGCCGGGCCGGCATTACGGACAAGGCGGTGCTCTCGGCGATGGAGCGCACACCGCGCAATGTCTTTGTAGCTGAAGGGTTTCTGGATCAGGCTTACGAGAACCGGCCCCTGCCCATCGATTGCGGCCAGACGATTTCCCAGCCCTATATCGTGGCGATGATGACCGAAGCGCTGAAGGTCGATGACCGGTGCAAGGTGCTCGAAATCGGCACGGGATCGGGCTACCAGGCCGCTATCCTGGCGCGCCTCTCACGCCGTGTGTACACGATCGAACGCTATCGCACGTTGATGAAGGCTGCGGAGGAGCGGTTCTCCGCCCAGCGTCTGACCAATATCGTGACGCGGATCGGCGACGGATCGAAAGGCTGGCCCGAGCAGGCTCCCTTCGATCGCATCATGGTCACGGCGGCTGCGCCCGAGCGTCCCGAAACGCTTCTCGACCAGCTCAAGGATGGTGGCATTTGCGTCGCTCCCGTCCAGAACGGCCCGGTCCAGACCCTGATGCGCTATCAGCGCGACGGCGACGCGGTCCAAGAGACGACGCTGGGCGACGTGCGCTTCGTGCCCCTGGTCGCGGGCGCCGCGAAGGCTCTGTAAGCGCGCCTGTTTTCATGGCATGGTCAAGAGGTTGGCGACGGCGCGCGGCGCTCCCGTGCGTCTGATTTTCGCCGCTATGCAAGAGCCCGTAACCACGGGCAGGAGGAAATCCATGTCTGTTCGCATGATTGTTTCTACTGCATCGATCGCCGCCCTGATGGCTGGCGTGTCCGCGTGTGCTTCGACCGCGACGGTCGACGAAGGCGAGATCGCGCAAGCCACGGAGGGCTATGTTCGCACCGGAGAGACACGTACCTGCCTTAATCCGCGCCTGATCGACACGATCGACCCGGTGACCGACAGCGCGTGGCGTATCGAAATGAACGACGGCACGATGTACCTCAACATCGTGGGTGGCGGTTGCAACAATGCGTCGAGCGATTTCACCTATCTGCAATATGAGACCCCGACGGGCCAGCTGTGCCGCGGCGAGATCGTCCAGGTGGTCGACAGCAATGGCGGGATGTTCGCCGGCTCGTGCGGCCTGTCCGAGTTCGAGCGTCTCGAACCGGTGGCCGGGGCAGAGTAACTAACGCCTGATTAACGCTATCGGCAGACAATGATCCCATTCTGCCGTGTTAATCATGGAGCTGCCTGAATGGGCCAGCGCGCCTGCGCCTTGCGAGTTACGACCGCTCTTGCTGCCGCGCTGACCGTGCTGGCCGGGTGCAGCTCGTCCCCGCGCGGGCCGGCCGATGTGGTCTATCGCATTGGCGATGGACAGGCGTCGGCCGGTGCCTCGCGGCCATGCGGCTCCAGCTATACCGTGCGGGCCGGCGACACGCTGAGCGCAATTGCGCAGCGCTGCGGCGTGTCCTTCGGCGAACTTGCCTCGGAAAACGGCCTTGCCGCTCCCTACACGATCTCGCCGGGCCAGGCCCTGCGAGTGCCGGGCCCGTCGACCTATGTGGTCCAGCGCGGTCAAAATCTCTATCGCATTGCTCTGGCGCACGGCATGAGCGTGGAGGCGCTCGCGGCGCTTAACGGACTGAACGCCCCCTATACCATCTATCCAGGTCAGGAATTGAGGGTGCGCGGGGAGGCCCGTCAGCCGGTTTCAACGCCGTCTGTGGCAAGGCCAGACCGCGAGGTCCGCGTTGAGGAAGCCCCGCCGCGCCGTCCTGCATCTCCGCCACCGCCTCCTCCGCCGCCCGCCGCGGACGCTCCTGACTTCTCCTGGCCATTGCGCGGAGAAGTCTTGTCGCGTTTCGGCCCGCAAGAGGGCGGGGGACGCAAAGATGGCTGGACGATCGCGGCGCGCGTCGGAGCGCCGGTGCAGGCGGCCGCGGCCGGCGAAGTGGTCTATGCCGGAAACGAGCTTCAGGGTTATGGCAATCTTGTCCTGATCCGCCATGGCGGCAATTGGGTTACCGCCTACGCGCACAACAGCCGTCTGCTCGTCAGCGTGGGCGAGCAAGTCAGGAGCGGGGCCCAGATCGCGGAGGCCGGGGCAACCGGCAATGCCGAGCGCGTCCAGCTCTATTTCGAAATCCGCCGAGGCGTGACGCCGGTCGATCCTGCCGACTATCTTCGCTGAGATTGCACGGGCTGATTCGACGCGGCCGCTCTTGTTGCAACGCGGCTGCGCGCCGATATAGTCCCGCGACTCGCGTGAACCCTCATTATCGGCAAGGACTGTACTGATGTTTTTTGACGCCGACTTCGTGACTATCGCCACGGCGGCCCCCGGCGGGGCTGGCGGAATTGGCGGGCTGGTGATCCAGCTTGCGCCCTTCCTCCTGATTTTCGTGGTCTTTTACTTCCTGCTCATCCGTCCGCAGCAGCAGCGCATGAAGAAGCACCGTGAGATGGTGGAAAACCTGCGCCGCGGCGACGAAGTCGTTACTGCCGGCGGCATGATCGGCAAGGTCACCCGGATCGCCGAAACCGAAGTGACGGTCGAGCTCGCCGAAGGCGTGCGCGTGAAGGTGATCAAGCACACGATTTCCGAAGTGCGGGCGCGGACCGAACCTTCGAAGCCTGCTGCGGCGAACGAAGACGAGGACGAGCGCGCCTGAACGGCGCTTTGACGACTAATCTCGCAGGAGCGTCATGCTTTATTTTGCGCCTTGGAAGATCGCCCTCATTGTCGGTGCGATCGTGGTCGGTGTGCTGTTCAGCGTACCGAACTTCGTTCCCGAATCCGTCCGGCTGGAACAGACCAGTTCCGAGGGCGAAGCGCCCGAGCCCAAAGGTATCTGGACGATACTGCCGCACCAGACCGTCAATCTTGGTCTCGACTTGCGCGGCGGGTCTCACATCGTCTTTGAAGTCGATATGGAAGAGGTGCGCGAAGAGCGCCTGACCAACCTGGCCGAGGATGTGCGCAACACGCTGCGCACCAGCCCGCCCATCTTTTCGGCGCGTCCGGCGGTCGTCGGCGACGAAGTCGTCGTGCGTCTGTCCGATGCCGAAGACATGGACGCGGCCATGGCGCGCCTGCGGGATCTCAACGAGCCGGTCACGACGACCGGTGGCGGGCAGGGCATGGCCCAGACGCTCGACATCTCGCGCGGCGAGGACGGCCAGACGATCCGGCTCTCGGTCACCGACGCGGCGTTTGAAGCCATTCAGCAGCGTACCGTCAGTCAGTCGATCAACGTCATCCGCCGGCGCATCGACTCCACCGGCACGACCGAACCCACCATTGCCCGCCAGGGCGATGACCGTGTGCTGGTCCAGGTGCCTGGCGAGAGTAATCCTCAACGGATCATCGATCTGGTTGGAACGGCGGCCCGTCTGACCTTTCACATGGTCGAGAGCGATGTGGACATCGGTCCGGCCGGCGAAGCGCGGACACCGCCGGGCGTGATGGTGCTGCCCTATCCCGGCGCCGCCGAGTTCGGCGCGAGCCCCTACATCGCCGTGCAGCGCCGCGCGCTGATCACCGGCGACCAGCTGGTCGATTCAAGCCAGCAATTCCAGGACGGCCAGGTCGTTGTGGCCTTCCGCTTCAACACGTCCGGCGCCACAGCGTTCGGCGAGGCAACCTCGCAGAATGTCGGTCGCCGCTTTGCCGTGGTTCTTGACGGTGAGGTGATCTCGGCGCCGCGCATCAACAGCCCGATCCTGGGCGGCTCCGGCATCATCGAGGGCGGCTTCACCGTCCAGTCGGCGAGCGATCTCGCCAACATGCTCAATGCGGGCGCGCTTCCCGCCTCGCTGACCCCGGTCGAGCTGCGCACCGTGGGACCTGGGCTGGGGCAGGACTCCATCGAGGCCGGTCAGACCGCTGTCCTCATCGGCTTTGCCCTGGTCATCCTCTTCATGCTGGCCGCCTACGGCTCGTTCGGTGTCGTCTCGACGGTTTCGCTTCTCGTCAACGTCGTGCTGATCCTGGGCGCACTGTCAGGCCTTCAGGCGACGCTGACCCTGCCGGGTATCGGAGGGATCATCCTGACCATCGGCATGGCCGTGGATGCCAACGTGCTCATCTTCGAACGCATACGCGAGGAATACCGCAACGGGCGCACCGTGGTGAACGCCGTCGAGATCGGATACGACCGCGCGTTTGCCGCCATTCTGGACGCCAACGTCACGACCTTCATCGCCGCTTCGGTGCTGTACATGATGGGGGCCGGTCCGGTGCGCGGCTTCGCCGTGACGCTGGGTATCGGCATCCTGACATCGGTATTTACCGCCTTCACCTTCTCACGCTTGCTGATCGCGGTCTGGCTGCGGCGCTCGCGTCCCAAGACGCTGGCGATGTAAGGGGAAAGACAGATCATGAAACTCGCGCTCGTCCGCTTCATCCCCACCGAATCCAGCTTCGACTTCATCCGGCTGCGCTGGGCCGCCTTCGCGGTCTCCGCCGTTCTGATGCTCGGCTCCCTCGCGGCCTTCTTTGTCGTGGGACTGAATTTCGGCATCGATTTTCGCGGCGGTACGCTGATCGAGGTGCAGACCCAGGAGCCGGCCGATCTGGGCACTATCCGCTCCACGATGGAGGAGATCGGCATCTCGGCGGTCAATGTTCAGAGCTTCGGCTCGGACACCGAAGTACTCATCACCGTCGGCACGATGTCGCCGGAAGCGGTGATGGCCATGCCCGGTGTCGAAGAAACCGGGATCGACGAGGAACAGGCTCAGCAGGTCGTGCGGAGCCAGATCCAGGCCGCGCTGTCAGACCAGTTCGAAGGCATCGAATATCGCCGCCTCGAAGTCGTGGGCCCGCAGGTCTCCGGTGAGCTGGTGGTGGCCGGGACCACCGCGGTTATCGCCGCGCTCTTCCTGATGCTGCTCTACATCTGGTTCCGGTTCGAATGGCAGTATTCGGTCGGCGCCGTGCTGGCGCTGATCCACGACGTTATCGCGACGATCGGCTTCTTTGCGGTCACCCAGCTCGAATTCAACCTCTCGACCATCGCCGCGATCCTGACCATTGTCGGTTACTCGATGAACGACACCGTCGTCGTCTATGACCGCATCCGGGAAAAATTCCGCAAGTTCAAGACACTCCCCACAGAGGAGGTCCTGAACAAGGCGATCAACAAGACGCTGTCGCGCACCGTGTTGACCTCCGGCACGACGCTCGTTGCGCTCATAGCGATGGCTCTGATCGGAGGCGCGGCTCTCCAGGGGTTCGCGCTCGCGCTGATCTGGGGCGTCGTGATCGGAACGTATTCGTCGGTTTTCGTGGCGGCTCCACTCCTGACCCTGACCGGGGTCAAGCGTACCAGCGACGAGGACGAGGAAGCCTAGGCCCATGGCACAACGCCAACGTCATGCTGATGCACCGCTGGCCATCGATGCCTTCGGTGAGGGCGGGTTTCGCATAGCCGGCGACCGGCACGAGGGCTCGATCAAGCTCTTCGCCGGTCAGGCGCTGGCCTGGCCCATGCCCAGTGGCGCAGACGCAAAGAGTCTCACGGCTGATGACTTTGCCGTATTCGTCGAGGCGCAGACGCGTCCGGACGTTGTCGTTCTCGGGGTCGGGGCGCGTATGCGCCATCCGGCGCCGGAAGTGCGCAAGCTGTTTCGCGATTCGGGCATAGGGCTGGAGGTGGCGGACACGCCCACCGCCTGCCGCATCTACAACATCATTGCAGGCGAAGCGCGCCGCGTGGGCGCGGCGCTGATCGCGGTCTAGCCGTCGCCCCTCTCGGGAAGGGCTTCGAACGCCAGCGCGCGGAAGATGCCGCGTGCGCCGGTGGTCTCGCCGGTCGTGGGCCCCGGTTGCTCTTGCGCCAGGATGACCCCGACGAGATTGGTGGACGGACTGACGAAGAAATCGGTATCGAAATACCCGCCCCATCCGAAATCACCCGCATGGCCGGGCACGCCCTCCGGCGCATCGGCGACATAGACGCCGAAGCCATATCCATAGCCGAGATTGATCGCCGACATGCCGTCCGGCATGCGCTCGCCCTGTACGTGCGGTGTTACCATCGTCGCCACGGTGTCCGCTTCCAGCAGCCGCACATCGCCAAGCGCTCCTCCTCCGGCCAGCATCAGGCCGAAGCGGATGTAATCGTTGGCGGTCGAAAACAGGCCGGCCCCTCCTGCCTCCACTTCGGCGTTGCGGATAAGGTCCTGTTCGACGGACAGAGCGGTCAGCGAGCCATCGTCGCCATGAGTGTAGAGCGTGGCCAGGCGCGGTTCGATCTCTTCGTTGAGGAAGAAGCTCGTGTCGTCCATGCCCAGCGGGGTGAAGATGTTGGCGTCCATGAACGCCTCCAGACGCTGTCCTGACGCGACTTCCACTACCCGGCCCAGCACGTCGTTGGCGTAGGAATAGAACCATCGCTCGCCCGGCTGGAAGTAGAGCGGCAGGCCGGCAAGAGCCTCGATACGCTCGGCAAGGCTGCCCTCCATCGCGTAGATGTCCTGATCGATATAGAGCGCGCCGAGATTGGTTTCGTAGTCGAAGACATAGCCAATGCCGGATGTGTGCGTGAGCAGGTCCTCGATCGTGATGGGGCGGGCAAGGGGCTCGGTGGGGATTTCATAGGTGCCGTCAACCTGCAGTGAAGTGGCCACTTCGGTCTCTGCAAAGGCGGGGATGTAGTCGGACACCGGATCTTCCAGCGAAATCGCTCCGTCCTCGACGAGCATCATGATGGCCACTGCCGTGACCGGTTTGGTCATGGAGGCGATGCGTACGACCGTGTCGGCATCCATCGGCCGGCCGGTTTCGATGTCGGCGTAGCCGGCCTCGCTGACATGAAGAATTTCGGTATCGTCGGCCAGGATTGCGACGAAGCCCGAACGGTCCCCGCTGGCAGCCAGGGCATCGAGCCGGGCGTCGAAACCAGCGAGCACATCGGGATCGAGACGCGGCGCGGCGGGCGTCTCCGGCTGCTCTCCAGGACTTTCCTGCAAGCGACCCTGCTGGGTGCAGGCCGTGAGAAGCAGCGGTGTGGCCACAATGGCGGCCAGCCAGGCGCGTGTCGACATGAGATCCCCCTAAATGAAAACGGTCGCGGCTAGCTTGCCGCGACCGTCTCCAAGGTCAATCTCTAATGCGAAACAGGTCAGGCTTTCTTGAGATTCTCGTTCGCGAAGTCCCAATTGACCAGCTTGTCCAGGAAGGCGCCGATATAGTCGGGGCGCTTGTTCTGATAATCGAGATAATAGGCGTGTTCCCAAACGTCCATGGTCAGGATCGGATGGGCGCCTTCCTCAGTGAGCGGCAGCTCGGCATTCGGCGTCTTGCGCACTTCCAGCTTGCCGTTCTTGACGACGAGCCATGCCCAGCCCGAGCCGAACTGGCCGGCACCGGCGGCTTTGAACTCGTCGGCGAACTTGTCGTAGGAGCCGAAATCGCGATCGATCGCATCGGCAACCTCGCCGGTCGGCTTGCCGCCGCCGTTCGGGCTCATCGAATTCCAGTAGAAGGTGTGGTTCCAGATCTGGGCCGCGTTGTTGAACACGCCCATGTTCTTGGTGGCCCACGATTTCCGGATCACATCGACCAGATCCTGGCCTTCCAGCTCGGTACCCTTGATCGCATCATTGGCCTTGTCGACATAGGCCTTGTGGTGTTTGCCGTGGTGGAATTCCAGCGTGTCGGAGGAGATGTGGGGCGCCAGGGCGTCCTTGGAATAGGGAAGGTCAGGCAGCGAAAAAGCCATCTTGAATGTCTCCTTTATCGACAGATGTAATTGACCAACGCAGAACACCCCGTTCGGGTTGGCCTTTTTCAATTCAAATTTCATATGGGGCGTCATACAGCCCTGTCCACCGTGGAGACCCACAATTCGTGACCGACTTCGACGCGCTTCTTGCCACGGACGACCCCGACCGGCGCCTGGCGGCGCTGTTTGCGCCAGCTGAGCCGCGCGGGCGCCTGTACGCACTCTATGCCTTCTACCACGAGATCGCGCGCATCCCCGATGCGGTCAGCGAGCCCATGATCGGCGAGATGCGTCTGCAGTGGTCACGCGACGCGGTCGAGGATCTGTTTGCCGATCCGCCCAAGGTGCGCCGGCACGATATCTACGAAGCCCTGAGCGAGCTGCGCATGGCACCGGGCGGCCCGGACCGCGAAACGCTGATCACGCTGATCGAAGCGCGCAATGCCGATCTCGGTGCGGGTCCGTTCCCGACCCGCACCGACCGGCTGGACTATGTGGACCGGACCGCCGTCGCGCTGATGCAGGCTGCGGTCCGGCTGCTCGACCCCGAGCTCGACCTCTCCGGCGAAGCCGGAACCGCCGTTCAGGCCGCAGGACGGCTATGGGGCCTGACCGGGCTCATTCGGGCACTGCCCGCGCTCGCGTCGGCTGGACGTCCGCCCTTCGCCGCGGACGAGCTTGCCGGGCAGGGCCTCACGGAGATCGACCTGACACGCGGACGCAAGCCGGAAACGGTCAAGGCGGCCCTGTCCGGGCTGTTCGCGGAGGCGCGCACACAGGCGATGACCTTGTCGCAGACGCGCCAGGCGCTGCCGGCCGCGGTCTTCCCGGCGGTCGGCTATGCCGGCCTTGCGCGCGGCTATTTGCGGACGGCAGAGAGAGCTGGCGATCCCTACCGCGAACCAGTCGACCGCCCACTCTTCCAGCGCCAGTGGCGTCTCATGTGGGGATCGCTCACCGGGCGGGTTTAGCTACTCCGCGGCCTCCGCCCGGCGGTCCAGCCAGGCGTCGATGTCGGCGAGGGCGCGGGCCGACTGGGCCATCTTCTTGGCGTTGCTTTTGGCCTTGCCGCGAATCCGCTTGCCCTCGGCGTCGGTCTTCGGCGCCTCGATATCGGGGAAGAGGCCGAAATTGACATTCATCGGCTGGAAAGCGCCTTTCTTGCCAGGCACATGGCCGGTCGTGATGTGGGTGAGCAAAGCACCCAGCGCCGTCGTTGGCGGGGGCGGGGTGACCGGCAGTCCGAGCTTTTCCGCGGCCGCAAAACGGCCCGCGAGCAATCCCATGGACGCGCTTTCCACATAGCCTTCGACGCCGGTGATCTGGCCGGCAAAACGCAAGGAAGGCCGGGCCTTGAGGCGCATCACACCGTCCAGAACCCGCGGGGAATGCAGGAAGGTGTTGCGGTGAATGCCGCCGAGACGGGCAAACCGGGCATCTTCCAGACCCGGGATCATCTTGAAAATGTCGGTCTGGACGCCGTATTTCATCTTGGTCTGGAAGCCGACCATGTTGAACAGAGAGCCCAGCGCATTGTCCTGGCGCAGCTGCACCACCGCATAGGGCTTCACGTCCGGGTCATGCGCATTCGTCAGGCCGCGCGGCTTCATCGGGCCATGGCGCAGCGTCTCGCGCCCGCGCTCGGCCATGACCTCGATGGGCAGGCAGGCATCGAAATAGGGCGTGTCCTTTTCCCAGTCCTTGAACTCGGTCTTCTCCGCGGCCAGCAACGCGTCGATGAAGGCCTCGTACTGGTCCTTGTCCATCGGACAATTGATGTAGGCCGCCTTGTCTTCTTCGGTGTCACCCTTGTCGTAGCGCGACTGTTTCCACGCGACGTCCATGTTGATGGAGTCTGCATAGAGGATGGGCGCAATCGCGTCGAAAAAGGCCAGTTCGCCTTCACCTGTGAGGGCGTGGACGGCCTCGCCGAGCGCGGGAGAGGTGAGGGGGCCGGTCGCGACGATCACGCTGTCCCAGTCCTCCGGCGGCAGCCCGGCAATCTCCTCGCGCACGATCTCGATATTGGGGTGGGCTTCGATGGCCGCCGTGACGGCCTGGGCGAAGGCATCCCGGTCCACGGCGAGCGCACCGCCGGCGGGCACCTGGTGGCGATCGCCCATCGCCATGATGAGCGAGTTGGCGCGGCGCATCTCCTCGTGCAGCAGGCCGACCGCATTCGTGGAGGCGTCGTCGGAGCGGAAAGAGTTGGAGCAGACGAGCTCGGCCAGGCTATCGGTCTGGTGGGCCTCGGTCTTGCGTACCGGGCGCATTTCGTGAAGCACGACACGCGCGCCCGCCTCGGCGGCCTGCCAGGCTGCTTCGCAACCGGCCATGCCGCCGCCGACGATATGAATGGGGGTGGTGTGGGTCATGGCGCGGATATAGGCGATTTGGGGCGGCGGTGAAATGGGGGAGGTGAGGTGACCCGCGCCGGACCGGATGCCGCACCCGGCTTGGCCGGACGGTCCAATCGGGCTAAGTCCGCTCCCATGAGATGGATCGAACCGGGCGCCCTGCGCGCCGCCCTCCAATTTCCGATCGCCAACGCCCGCATGGTGCTGGCCGGGGCTGGCCTCTACGGCGTTGTTTTTGCGGTGCAAAGCGTGTTGACGCTCTACCTGGCGGCAGGCTCGTCGGCCGCAGGGCTCGGGGCGTTGATCGCAACGCTGGCCGCGTTCGGGATCTTCTGCGTCGTGCTGGCCGGATGGGGGCGTGTCGCGCTGGGGATGCAGGCCTCCACTCCGCTCGGCTTCCAGGCCGGAGGCGATGAGTTGCGCCTGATCTGGGTGGCGTTTCTAGTTGTAATTCTGAGCTTTACGGTTCTGGGCACGGCGCTGGTCGTGCTGGCCTTCATGCTCGCGGCGCTGGCGATGATCGGTGCGGAGCGGGTCGGAATGAGTGAGCCGCCAGAAGGGTTTATCAATATTTTCTCGCTTTTCGGACCAGGCGAATGGGCCGTCGCGCTGGTTCTGATGGGCGGATTTGCGATCTTCTCGATCTGGCTGTTTTCGAGGCTTTCGCTGGGTGTGCCGGCGACGCTGGACGGCCGGCGGGTGCGCATTCTGTCGGTCTGGCCGTTATCTACCGGCCGCTTTGTCGCCATTACACTCAGCGCAGCCGCCGTTATTTTCCCCGCTCTCGTCATGATCCTCATGATCAATTCCGCTCTCGGGACGCTATTCGGCATAGCTCCGGCCAGCCCGCAGAGTCTGGTGAACGCGAACGGCGATGTGACCGGTTCGCCGCTCGGCCTCGCCGCGATCAGCTTCGTCTATGGCGGTCTGAAAATGGTCCTGCTCGGCGCCCCGCTGACCGGCCTCGTGTGTGCTTTGTACCGGATTTATGCCCGGGAGAACGCCCACCGTCTCGAAACTGACAAGACGCGTCAGCTGTGAGAGGCTAGTCTTCGCGTGAGAGGGGTGGCGAACCGGCCATCCCGGAACGGTCAGGCCAGGGGGAATTGGCGATGAGCGAGCAACGCTACGACTTTGCGAATGCGACTTTTTTCTTTTTCAAGGCGATCGGCCGCCGGCCGGGCGGCTTCCTTGCGATCCTGATCACGCAGCTGATCGCCTACGCGGTGCTGGTCTCGATCCTTTTTGCAGCGCTCGCCCCGGCGCTGGCCACCATCATGAGGCTCGCGCAGAGCCAGGCCGAGCCAGAATTCGGCGAAGTCCTTGCGATCATAGGCTCATTCGGCCTGACAGGCCTTCTGGGCACGGTGCTCTACATCATCGTGCTGGTTTCCGTGCAGGCGGCCTGGCTGCGCCTGATGACCCGCGACGAGGTCAAGCCGGTCATCCCGCTCCGCTTCGGGCTCGACGAGCTACGCCTGCTCGGCGTGAATATCGTGCTTCTCGCCATCGCGATCGTGATCAGCCTCTTCGGTTCGGTCTTCTTCGTTCTTGCCGGGGCTGGCGGCGCCGGACTGATCGCGGCGGGTGAGGGCTCGGTCTGGTCGGGACTGGGCGCAGGCCTGCTCGGCTTCCTGTTCTCGATAGCGATCGGCGTGGCGCTCATCTGGCTGGCGATCAAGTTCGCGGCCGGTCCCGCCATGACGATCAACGAGCGGGCCTTTCGCGTGTTCGAGAGCTTTTCGGCAACGCGCGGCATCGTGGGCTGGATGTTCCTGTCCTACCTGCTGCTCCTTGCCGTCTACCTCGTGCTGGGCGTGATCGTCGGGATCATCCAGCAGATCGTCCTGTTTGCCGGGTTTGCCGGGTCGTTCCAGGCGATCGAGCAGATGAGCACGACCGGGGTGAAGACCGCCGAGCAGGTGTTCGACATGGCCGGCCAGCTGTTCAGCCAGCCGGGGATCGCGGCATCCCTGATCCTCTTCCTGCTGCTTCAATTCGTGATGCAGGTCTTCATGGAGGGCCTGTGGCACGGCGTCGGGGCCTATGCGGCTGTGCGCCACTCGGGCGGTGACACGGCGCGGACCGAGGACATCGGTGCGCCGGCGGGCTCTGTCGGGGACGCGCCGCACGAAGGATGAGCGAGCACCTTCCCGCCTTCGAGACCGCAGACAGTCCGGCACGCACCGCTATCTATGCGCCATGGCCGCCGAACGCTCGGCGCAGCTGGGGCGCGGGCGCCATCGCGCTCGTGGTCGGCTTCTATCTTGTCGCCACGATCGCCATGGTCGTGGGCCAGATCGCCTGGACGGTCTCGGCCCATGGCGCGGGCGTGTTCTCGGACCCGCAAGCGATGACGGCCGCGCTCTCGGATCTGCCGCCGCCCGTCATTTTCTTTCCGCTCATGCTGGTCCTGTTCCTGACCTGGGGCGGGCTGTCGCTCGCCTGGGTGTCGGGATTTGAACGACGCGGCCTCTCCACGATCGGCTTTCGCGCGGAGCGGGCGGGGAGGCTCTTCGTCAACGGGGCCGGACTCGCCATCGCCGCGATCATCGCCCTGTCGGCGACCGGCCTGCTGATCGGGCTGATTGCCCCGGTGGACGTCACGGACGCGGCGGAAGCGGCGGACTGGGGGCGGCTGGTCGACCCGACGGTCTGGCTGGTCATTGGCGGGCTGGCGGCCTTCTTCTTCATCCAGGGCGGGGTGGAGGAGATCGTGTTTCGCGGATGGCTGATGAGCACGCTGAGCGCGCGCTGGGGCCGGATCGCCGGGGTTGGCGTGACCGCGCTCGTCTTCGCGCTCTTCCACCTTCAGGTCTTCATGAGCGGGCTCTACATGGGGCTCGCGGCGCTGGCCGGCATCTCGATGACGGGACTTTTCCTGGGCCTTCTCGCCTTGCGGCAGGGGTCGCTTTGGGGCGTGATCGGACTGCACGGCGCCTTCAACGCGGTCTCCGTGATCGGTCCGGTGAGCTACATGATCGCCAGCCAGCCCGAGGCGACCATAGGCGAGGCGGTCAGCCGGGTGTTCGAGCAGGCGACCGGCATGGCGGCCAGCTCCGGCTTCCAGCCGCAAATCCTCGCCCAGGCGCTTGTATTCGGAACCTTCTCCCTCTTCATGCTTTGGCGTTTGACGAGGACGCGCAGGCAAGCGCGGTAGGCGCAGACCTGCGGAGAGCCGGACCATGGCGAGCGACAAGACCCGGGCCCAGAAACAGGACGACAAGGACGACGTGGACTCCGACCCGTCCAGCCTCCAGGACGTCCTGGAGGATCTGACGAAAGAGGGCGAGAGCGAGAAGATCAGCGTGGACGATATTCTCGAAGCGCTGGCTCACCGCTCCTTCGGGCCGCTCCTCCTGATCCCGGCGCTTCTCTCGGTCCTGCCGGTGGTCGGAGCCTTGCCCGGCGTCAGCTATGCGATGGCGGGCCTGGCCTTCTTCATCTCGTTTCACTTCGTCGTGTCAAAGCCCAAGCTCTGGCTGCCTTCGCCGATCCGCAACATGAAGATGGACCGCGACGGGTTTGAAAAGGGACTCGAAAAATCCAGGCCGGTCATCAAATGGATCGACCGCATGGTGGTCCCGCGCTTCGCGCTGGCCCTGCGCGATCCGATGCCGCGCCTCATCTCCATCCTGTGCCTGCTCGTCAGCATTCTCATGCTGATCTATGCCAGCGTCCCCGGCGGCATCGTGATCCCGGCGGTGGCCCTGATCCTCTTGAGCCTGGGACTGACCACCCATGACGGGATCGTCATCGTCCTCGGCATCCTGGCATCGCTTGCCACGATCGGGGGATCGGTCTGGGTCCTGACGATGATGTTTTAGACCGAGGATGTTCTAGACCGGACTGCCGGCAAATACGGCGCCAGACAGGAAGAGGCGCCGGCCACCTCGGGGTAGCCCGCGCCTTGTGGAGACATGGATGTCTTTGCGGTTTCTAGCCTGCCTCTACTGTGCACTGCCTGTGCAAGCGATTTCACATCAAACATGAGGTTTCGGAAAAGCCGTATCGGCACGCAGCGCTTCCGGGGCAGACCTCTATTATTAACACTTTTCCACAGATTCTCAAGGCTTCGGACTTGGACCGGATCGGTTTGCGAACTTGCTGAGAGCGTCTATGCCTTTCACATGCAAATGTGAGGGGAAGCGAGTGAGTGTCGTTGCCGAATACTTCGAGCGGGTCAAAACGGTCTACGCCACCGGCGAGGCGACCGAGCACAGCTACCGCCCGGCGCTGGAATTCCTGTTCAAGACGCTCGATGATGGGCTCACCGTCGTCAACGAACCCAAGCGCACCGATTTCGGTGCGCCGGACTTCATCTTCCAGCGCGACGGCGTGCCCATCGGTTATTGCGAGGCGAAGGATATCGACAAGGATATCCGGGCGCTGAAAGGCTACTCGGTCGAGCAGAAGCAGCGTTATCTCGCGGGCTTCCCGAACCTGCTCTACACCAACGGCGTCGATTTCGACTTCTATCGCGATCAGGAGCTGATCCGGTCGATCTCGATCGCCGATTTTCTGATGGGATTGCAGGCGAAGCCGGAGCGTTTCGAGGAGCTGGAGCACCAGCTTCAGGCTTTCCTCGCCGAGCGCCCGCGCACCATTACCTCGTCCAAGCGCCTCGCCACCATGATGGCGGCCAAGGCAGTGCTGATAAAGGACGTGCTGGGCCGCGCCCTGATCCGGGACCTGAAGGACGGCGAGGAAACCGAACTCGTCGCCCAGTACGAGGCGTTCAGGGAACACCTCATCCACGACATCACATCGGCCGACTTCGCCGATCTCTACGCGGAGACCATTGCCTATGGCATGTTCGCCGCGCGCCTGCACGACAACACGCTCGACACCTTCTCGCGCAGCGAGGCGCTGGAATTACTGCCGAAATCCAACCCGTTCCTGCGCAGCCTGTTCGGCTATATCGCCGGGCCGGAACTCGATGATCGCATCGAATGGATCATCGACGATCTCGCCAAGATTTTCCTGGCCTGTAACCTGAAAGAAATCATGGCCGATTTCGGCCGTCTCACCGCGCAGAACGATCCCTTCCTGCACTTCTACGAGACCTTCCTGTCGGCCTATAATCCGAAGAAGCGCAAGGCGCGCGGCGTCTGGTACACGCCCGAGCCGGTCGTCAATTTCATCGTGCGCGCCGTGGACGAGGTGTTGCAGACCGAGTTCGGCCTGCCCGACGGCCTCGCCGACACGTCCAAGGTCCAGATCGAATTCGATACCGGCCAGGTGCGGCGCACCAGCAAGGGTGACCTTTCCAAGCGCGGGGAACGCCACATCGTGAAGAAGGACGTTCACCGCGTCCAGATTCTCGATCCCGCGACCGGGACCGGCACATTCCTTGCCGAGGTGATCAAGCAGATCAGCGCGAAGGTGAAGAACGTCGCGCCCGGCCATTGGTCGCAATATGTCGAGGAGGAGCTGATCCCGCGCGTGCACGGCTTCGAGCTGCTTATGGCCTCCTACGCCATGTGCCACCTCAAGCTCGACATGATCCTGACCGAACTCGGCTACAAGCCGTCCGGCACCCCGCCACGTCTGTCGGTCTATCTCACCAATTCGCTGGAAGAGGGCGAGCCGGTCGATCAGTCCCTCTTCGCTCAGTGGCTGGCCCGAGAGGCGAAGCAGGCCAATACGATCAAGAACGACATGCCGATCATGGTGGTGATTGGAAATCCGCCGTATTCTATCAGCAGCACGAACAAAGGTGAATGGATTCAGAATCTTGTGAACGATTACAAGAAGAATCTTTCCGAGAGAAGTTTAAACGCCCTTTCAGATGACTATGTGAAATTTATACGATTTGCTGAGTACATGATAAACAAAAACGGTGTAGGTGTTTTTGGTTTTATTTCTAATAATTCATTTCTCGATGGTGTAGTTCATAGAAAAATGAGAATGCATCTGATCGATACATTTGATTCAATTTACGTACTAAATCTTCACGGCGACTCCAATAAAAAAGAAAAAGCACCAGGCGGTGGTTTGGATCAGAATGTCTTCGATATTCGTCAGGGTGTTGCAATAACTATTGGTGTCAAGTCAGGGAAATCAGAAAGGGCGAGGGTATTTGTTGAAGATATATATGGAAGTCGAGATGTAAAGTATAATTGTCTCGAAAAAAGTGGATTTTACTCAACTAAATTCAAGGAAGTTGATCCTGTCTCGCCTAGATTCATGTTTGTGGACAGAGATTTTGGGGATGTTGATGAATATGAAAATGGTTTTTCCTTAAATAAATTTATCCCTAAATTCGGAAGTGGAATTAAATTTCGTAAAGACAAGCTTCTGATTACAAATAACTTTACGGAGTCGGATGCCATGCAGATGACTCATGACGTTACCTTCCTGCCAACTTCCGAACTTACGCAAAAATATGACTTCAATGAAACGAAAGACTGGATCCACGAAAATCAGCGTAAAAATTTTGAAAACGCTAATTCTGACGATATTATTAAGATTACTTATCGGCCATTTGACAATCGATTCACCTTTTACCCAATCAATAAAATTGGAGAGATAATTCCACGTGGAGATTCACGTCGGGGATTGATGAGGCATATGTTCAACGAGAACGTGGCGATTATATGTGGTCGCCAAAATAAATCAGGCGATATCAATCAATTCTTTGTCAGCAATTATCCTTCTGAGATGAAGGCAGGCGAAAGGACAATCCAATCGTATCACTTCCCCCTTTACCTCTACCCGCAAGAAGACTCCCTCGACCAATCCCGCCGCATCAATTTCGACCCGAAGCTCTATAAAAAGCTCCGAAAGCTGGCCGCCCATCCAGAGCATGGCGAACCCGACGAAGTCGCGGTGTTCGATTACATCTATGGCGTGCTGCACAGCCCGGACTATCGGGAGACCTTCAAGGAGTTCCTGAAGGTCGATTTCCCGCGCATCCCTTGGCCGCAGAGCCCGGATGTGTTCTGGTCAGTTGCCGAGAAGGGTGGGCAGCTGCGCCGCCTGCACCTGATGGAACCGGCCGCGCTCGGCGAGACGCCCTACCCGTTCGAGGGCGAGGGCGACGGCACGGTGGACAAGCCGAAATTCGAGGAGCTGGGAGACGGGACCGGCTGGGTCTTCATCAACGAGACGCAGAGCTTCAGGAACGTGCCGCGCATCGCGTGGGAGTTCCATATCGGCGGCTACCAGCCCGCACGGAAATGGCTGAAGGACCGCAAGGGCCGCGCCCTCTCTTTCGCCGATCTTCAGCATTACCAGCGCATCATCAAGATTCTCGCCGAAACCGGCCGGATCATGAAAGAGATGGAGGGGATGATCCCGATCCCGTCTGGCGACGCCGGATGAGAGCCAGGCTAACGGCTGCTCACGAACGCCAACCCTACCCCGCCTTGAGCTTCTTCTGGCGGTTGCGGTCGCGTTCGAGGAGGGGTTTCAGGTAACGGCCCGTCCAGCTCTCCTCGACGCCGGCGACATGTTCGGGCGTGCCGGCCGCGACGATATAGCCGCCGCCATCGCCGCCTTCGGGACCGAGATCGATCAGCCAGTCGGCGGTCTTGATGACATCGAGATTGTGCTCGATCACCACGACGGAATTTCCCTGTTCGACCAGCTCGTGCAGGACTTCGAGCAGCTTCTTCACATCCTCGAAATGCAGGCCGGTCGTGGGCTCGTCCAGGATGTAGAGCGTGCGTCCGGTGGCGCGCTTGGACAGCTCCTTGGACAGCTTGACCCGCTGGGCCTCGCCGCCGGAGAGCTGGGTGGCCGGCTGGCCGACCTTCAGATACCCGAGGCCGACGCGCTGGAGCGTGACCATCTTGTCGCGCACGGATGGCACGGCCTTGAAGAAATCGGCGGCCTCATCGACCGTCATGTCGAGCACGCCGGCGATGGACTTGCCCTTGAACTCGATCTCCAGGGTTTCGCGGTTGAAGCGCTTGCCGTGACAGACATCGCACTCGACATAGACGTCGGGCAGGAAGTGCATCTCGATCTTCACCACGCCATCGCCCTGGCAGGCCTCGCAGCGTCCGCCCTTCACGTTGAAGGAGAAGCGGCCCGGCTTGTAGCCGCGCGTCTTGGCCTCTGGCAGGGAGGCGAACCATTCGCGGATGGGGGTGAAGGCGCCGGTATAGGTGGCCGGGTTGGACCGCGGCGTGCGCCCGATCGGGCTCTGGTCGATGTCGATGATCTTGTCGAGATGATCGAGCCCTTCGACCGTATCGTGGGTGGCGGGCACGGCGCTGGCCTTGTTCAGACGGCGGGCCGCGGCCTTGTAGAGCGTCTCGATCGTCAGGGTCGACTTGCCGCCGCCGGAGACGCCCGTGACGCAGCAGAAAATACCCAGCGGATACTGCGCGTCGATGGTCTTCAGATTGTTGCCGGATGCGCCCTTCACGGTGAGCAGGCGCTTCTTGTCGATCTTGCGGCGCCGTTCGGGCACCTCGATCATCCGCGCGCCGGAGAGGTATTGGCCCGTCAGGCTTTTCGGGTTGGCGCGGATTTCCTCCGGCGTGCCCTGGGCGACAATCTCGCCGCCATGAACGCCGGCGGCGGGCCCCAGGTCGACGACATAGTCGGCCGTATCGATCGCTTCCTCGTCGTGTTCCACGACGATCACGGTATTGCCGAGATCGCGCAGTCCGCGCAGGGACTCCAGAAGCCGGCTGTTATCGCGCTGGTGCAGGCCGATGGAGGGTTCGTCGAGCACGTAGAGCACGCCGGTCAGCCCCGAACCGATCTGGCTGGCCAGGCGGATGCGCTGGCTTTCCCCGCCCGACAGCGTGCCGGAGGCCCGGCTGAGGGTGAGATAGTCCAGACCCACATCGACCAGGAAACGCAGGCGCTCGCGGATTTCCTTCAGGATGCGGCGCGCAATCTCCTGTTCCTTGTCGCTGAGCTTGCCCTCGACATCTTCAAACCAGGTGTTGGCATTGCGGATGGACAGTTCGGTCGCTTCGGAGATGTCGCAGCCGCCAACCTTCACCGCGAGGGCTTCAGGTTTCAGGCGCTTGCCGCCGCAGGTCTCGCAGGGCTGGGACGACTGGAAGCGGGCCAGATCCTCGCGCACCCAGGCGCTGTCGGTTTCGCGCCAGCGGCGCTGCAGGTTCGGGATGACACCCTCAAACGCCTTGGTGGTCTTGAACTGGCGCAGCCCGTCTTCGTAGGTGAAGGTGATTTTGTCCTTCGTGCCGAACAGCACAATCTTGCGGAAAGCCTCCGGCAGATCGCGCCACGGGGTGAACATCGAGGCGTCGAAATGATCGGCGAGCGCGTCCAGCGTCTGCTGGTAGAGCTTGGACGTGGCCCGGTTCCAGGGCGCGATGGCGCCATCGTAAAGCGATTTCTCGCGGTCGGGGACGACCATCTCCTCGTCGAATTTCAGGTTCTGACCGAGACCGTCGCAGGCCGGGCAGGCCCCGAAAGGGTTGTTGAAGGAGAAGAGGCGCGGTTCGATCTCTTCGATCGTGAAGCCGGACACCGGGCAGGCGAACTTCTCGGAAAAGATCATCCGCTCGCCGGTCTGCCAGCTTTGTGCTCCCCCGCTTGCGGGGGAGCTGTCAACGGAGCTGACTGAGGGGGTTTTGGCGCCATCGCCCCCTCCGCCGGCTTCGCCGGCACCTCCCCCGCGAGCAGGGGAGGACATCGCCGGCGCAGCAAACTCGGCTGCGGCGAGGCCGTCGGCCAGACGCAGCGCGGTTTCGAGCGAGTCCGCGAGGCGCTGTTCGAGCCCTTCCTTGATGACGATACGGTCCACCACGACGTCGATATCGTGCTTGTATTTCTTGTCGAGCTCGGGCGCGTCTTCCAGCGCATAGAACTCGCCATTGACCTTGACCCGCTGGAAGCCCTGCTTGAGCAGTTCGGCGAATTCCTTGCGGTATTCGCCCTTGCGCCCGCGCACGATGGGCGCGAGCAAATAGAGCTTTGCGCCTTCCTCGAGGGCCATCAGCCGGTCGACCATCTGGGACACGGTCTGGGCCGAGATCGGTTCGCCGGTGGCCGGCGAGTAGGGCGTGCCGACGCGGGCCCAGAGCAGGCGCATATAGTCGTAGATCTCGGTCACCGTGCCGACGGTGGAGCGCGGATTCTTCGAGGTCGTCTTCTGCTCGATGGAGATGGCCGGGGAGAGACCCTCGATGGAGTCCATGTCCGGCTTGCTCATCAGCTCCAGGAACTGGCGCGCATAGGCCGACAGGCTCTCGACATAACGTCTCTGCCCCTCGGCATAGATCGTATCGAAGGCGAGCGAGGACTTGCCCGAACCGGACAGGCCGGTAAACACGATCAGCCTGTCGCGGGGCAGATCGACGGACACGTCCTTGAGATTATGCTCGCGGGCGCCGCGAACGGAGATGTGCTTATGCGGATCGGACATCGGGCCTACAGGTCTCTCTTCGCGCGAAGTGACTTACTTAGGAAAGCGACACCTCTCTATCCACCTTGCATGTGTTTTGGTTCCGGCCGCCTCAGCGGAGGCGATGGACTCAGGGCCAAGAGTAAGGTGAACTCGGCAGGAATCGCCGCGCCTTGACGCGCGGAACATTATGTGAACAAATTTCAACAAGAACGCAAGCTCGACGGGATGGTAGAATGGCTGGAAGCGTAAACAAGGTAATCATTGTCGGGAATCTGGGCGCCGATCCGGAGATCCGGCGCCTCAATTCCGGCGATCCGGTGGTCAATATGCGTATCGCCACGTCGGAGCAGTGGCGAGACAAGCAGTCCGGCGAGCGGCGCGAGAAGACCGAATGGCACAATGTGGTGATCTTCAACGAGAACCTGGCCAAGGTCGCGGAGAATTATCTGAAAAAGGGCTCCAAGGTTTACGTGGAAGGCCAGCTCCAGACGCGTAAATGGACCGATCAGAGCGGCCAGGACCGCTATACGACCGAGGTCGTGCTGCAGAAATTCCGCGGCGAGCTCCAGATGCTGGATGGCCGTAGCGAAGGTGGCGGTGGCGGCCGCTCGGGCGGCTATGCGGCCGACGACCAGTCCGGCGGCAGCGGCGGCTATTCCGGCGGCGGCGGACAGCGCCAGGACCGCCCGCGCGAGGATTTCTCCTCCGACACGCTGGACGACGACATTCCGTTCTAGGGGCCGTTCCTGGGCACGCCCCCTGTAACGGTGCCGATCAGAAGCCTCCGCACGTGCGGGGGCTTCTTTTTTGCTGGGCGACCGATCCGGGAGGCTGACTGCGCCGCCGACCCCGATATGGCCCTGAGGCCGCCCTGGCTTCGCCCCTCTTGCGCGCCCTAGCGTCCGGTCACTCTGCCTCGCTCCATGAAAGCATCAGCGCCGCCAACAGCGCATAGAGTGCCAGCAGGCCGAAGCCCGGCGGGTCCGCGGCGAAACCGTCGCCGGCGAGCGGCAGTCCGATGGCGAAGGCGACGAACCAGGCTGCGAGTATGGCGCTGGTGACGATCCGCCGCCCATGCCGGGCCAGCCGCAGGCGCAGCCGGAGGGTGAGGGCGCGGCGCTTCGCCCGGGGCGGAAGGATGGTCATCTTTTCTCCTCCGTGTCCGGTCCCAGTGTCGAGGAAAGGCGCGACTTCGCGCGTTTGATCTGGGATTTCAGCGTGCCGACCGGTACGCGCAGCAATTTTGCCGCCTCGGCGTGGGTCAGCCCGGCGATGTCACACAATACCACGCCGCGCCGCTCGTCCGAACTCAGCCCCTCCAGCGCTCTGCGCATATCGATCGGCCAGTCCGGATCGGCGGCGGCCGGCGGCGGGACTTCGCCGCGCGCGCGGTCGAGAATGCGCAGATGCGCCCTGTGGCGGCGCGCATGCATGAGGAATTCCCGGTAGCCCACGGCGCAGAGCCAGGTCCGGAAGGTCGAGTGGCCGTCAAACCGGCCGATCCGCATGAAGGCCTTGATCAGAGCGGTCTGCGCGATGTCCTCGGCATCGTGACGATGCCGGGTCACCGAGGTCAGGAAATCGACCAGTGCGCCCTGGTGCCGGCGCACGAGCTCCTCGAAGGCGCCGGTATCGCCGGCGGCCTGGCAGAGCTGGACCAGCTTGGTGTCGCCGATCTGATGGAGCGGGTGCGCGGCCACGAGGCTTAGCTGTCGTCCATGTCCGGCAGCAGGACATGAAATGCAAGATGGGCGAGGCCGAGCAGCAGCGGCAGGCCGGTGACGAACAGCGCGAACAGCATGGCGCGCTGGTTTTCCATCAGCAGCGCCACGCCAATGCCGGGCGGCACCAGGGCGAGCAGCAGCAAGGCGCGCCGCAGATCGCGCTTCGGTCGCCGCGTGCCGGCGGCGATTGCCGCCAGCGCTTTCTGGTCGACCGGCTCGCAGCGTTCCACCATCAGCCGTACGACCCTCAACGCGGCCCGGCGTTTCAGCCAGGCGAAGAATTGCGCGCTGATCGGGATGGCGGCGACCAGGGCGGTCACCAGGATGGGGATGGACTTGGCCAGGATGTCGTCTTCCATGGCGGTGCTCCTTGAAGACCGGTTCCAGGGTTAGATGCAGGCAGGGTGGCGGCGGGATGAATCCTGCATCCAGATTTTTCATGTCATCCCGATTCCGTTCTGCCGGCATCTAAGCGGCGAAGAAGCATGGGGCCGATCCCGGCCGGTGCGGCGAAGAAAGGAATTTCCAGATGAAGATGTTGAGCCTGTCGGCGCTCGCCCTCATGGCGCTTGCTGCGCACAGCCCGGCCGCGGCCCAGGACGCGGTCCGGATCGAGGGCGTCACGGTGATCGACCCCGCCACCCGCGCGGTGATGACGGGACAGAGTGTGACCGTCGACGACGGGCTCATCGCCGCCATCGAGCCGAGCGCGGAGGCGGATGCGGCCTTCGACGGACGACGCATTGACGGGCAGGGGCGCTATCTCATCCCCGGTCTGATGGACATGCACGTCCACACCAATGTGTCCTTTGTCGCGGAAACGAGTTTCGCGCTGTTTCTCGCCCACGGGGTGACCGGCGTACGCGACATGGCCGGCGATTGCTGGGAGCCGCAGAGCGGGCCCTTCCTGTGCCGCGAGGACCTGTTGCGCTACGACGCGCAAATCCGTGCCGGCGAGATCCCGGGCCCGGATCTGCTCCGGCTCTCCAGCGCTTTCGTGCAGAGCAACCCGACCGGGCATCTGCCACCGGATCATGATCCGCTCTATACGCCTGCCACGGCCGAGGAGGGGCGGGCGCTGGTCGACTATCTGCACGCGCGCGGCGTCGATCTGATCAAGCTCTATCACGCGATTTCTTCCGCCGCCCTTGACGGCGTGATGCAGCGCGCGGGCGAGCTGGACCTGGAAGTCTCAGGCCATATTCCCTTTGTCGTTTCGGCCGGGGAGGCTTCGCGTCTCGGCATGCGCACGATCGAGCACGCCACCGATATCGTGACCGATTGCAGCGGGTTCGGCGAAACCTATCGCGCGCGGATCCGTGCCGTGCTCGCCGGCGAAGCGGAAGCCGAATGGCCGGACGATGCCGAGCGGCTGTCGCAGACCGTCGCGACTTTCGATCCGGACCGCTGCCAGGAACTGATGGCGGAGCTGGCGGAAAACGGCACCTATTTCGTGCCGACGCACGGGACGCGGGAGATGGATATGCGCGCCGGCGAGCCCGGGTATCGCGCCCATCCCGCCCGGATTTACCTGCTGGAACCGCATCTGCAGGAATGGGAGCGGGATCTGGACCGCACCGCCGGCGCGCCGGAGGAGGTCCGCAGCCATTATGGCGACTTCTACCGGCTGGGACTTCAGGTCACTGCGATCGCGCACGCAGCCGGAGTGCCGGTCATGCTCGGCACCGACGCCAACGACACGATGATTGTGCCGGGCATCAGCGTACACGAGGAGCTGGCGCGGCTGGTCGAGGCCGGGCTGAGCCCGATGGACGCGCTGCGGGCGGCGACGCACACACCGGCGCGCTATCTCGGACGGGAGGACCAGCTCGGCACGATCCGGGTCGGCGCTGAGGCCGATCTGCTTCTCCTGGCCGACGATCCGCTAGTCGAGATCGGCCATACGCGTGGCATCGAGGCGGTGATCAGCAATGGCCGGGTCTACGACCGGGCGGCGCTTGACGGGCTTCTGGCCGATGTGGAACGCCGGGTCGGCAGTCGCGGACAGGAATAGGGGCCGGTATGGGCCGGGCGGCGCGGGGCGTGACGCCTCGGCCCCCGGCTCGCCGATCCGCCGACCCGATAAAGCCCTGAGGCCGCCTTGGCTTCGCCCCTATTGCTGGCAAGCGTGCGCCCCTCATGCAGGTTTCAGGCAACAGGAGAATGGAATGGCGAGATGGTTGGCCGCGGCGATTGCGGCATTGGCTTTGACGGGCGCGATCACGGTGACGGCGGAGGGCAAGGTCCGGGCAGAGGGATTGCCCCCGGCGCCGGATGCGTTGAACGGCGTGCTGGAGCAATTCGATGTCGATGGCGCGGTGCTCGTGCGGCGCCTCTCGGACGGTGCGGAGTGGAGCGGAGGCGGAGCCCGCATCGATGAGCGCTTCGTGCCGGCCTCGACTTTCAAGATTCCCAACTCGCTGATCATTCTTGAGACCGGCATCGTGACCGATATCGAAGCCGACATCGTGGCCTGGGATGGGATCGAGCGCAGGCCCGGCTGGGATCAGGACCAGTCGTTGCGAACCGCTTTTCGTCGGTCTGCGGTCTGGGCCTATCAGGGCTGGACGCGGGAGATCGGCCACGCTGAGGAGCAGCGTCTTGTCTCGCTCTTCGGCTATGGCGACGAGTATATCGGTTCGCCGGACGAGGTGGATGTGTTCTGGCTGAGAGGGCCGCTGACCATCACGGTGCGCGAACAGGCCGGGTTTCTATCGCGGCTGCATGCGCGCACTCTGCCGGTTGAGGCAACGCACATGGAAACGGTGATCGGCCTTATGGAGGACGATCGCGGGGAAGGCTGGATCCTGCGCGGCAAGACCGGCTGGGCCAATCCGCAGGGTGGCGATCTTGGCTGGTATGTCGGGTGGCTCGAAGCGGGCGAGGAGACCTACGTCTTTGCCGTCAATTTCGACATGACCAATCCTGACGTGCAAAGCCCGCAGCGTCAGGAAATCGCCCGGGCCGCGCTGGAGGCTGTCGGCGCCTTCTAGCGTCTGCTTACGGCCTGAAAACCTCGACCGCCGCGCTGGTTTCGGTTCCGCCAGCCTGCGCGGCGCCGCCAATCGTGTAGATCGCGCCATCGAGCGCGACGGCGCCGAGGCCGTGGCGCGGCGTGGGCATGCGGGTCGCCTCGCGCCAGCGGTCTTCGCGCGTGTCATAGGCCCAGACCTGGTCATAGACCCCGCCTCCCTCACCAAACCATTCTCCACCGAAGGTGAAGATCGTCCCGTTCACCTGCGCGGCGGCGAGCCCGCCGGCCCCGCGCGGACCGGCTGCCGGGACGGGCAGGGGCGCCAGCGCCGACCATCGCCCGGCCCCCAGATCGAAGGCCTCGTGTACCGGCGTATTGCCACCGCTGACCGTGCGCCCGCCAATCACGTGAAGCACGCCGTTCACCAGGACGCTGGCGGCCGAATTGCGCGCGGTCGGCGCAGGCGTGGCCGGCTGCCAGTCTTCATGTCCGGCGCGCAGGACGATGTGAGCGTTCACATCCGCGTGGTCGGTCCAGCGCTGGTTCGCACCGGACTGGGGACGCCGGCCGGTGACCAGATGAATGCTGTCGCCCGATACGGCGCTGACCGTCTCGGCGAGCGGTTGGGCCATCGGCTCTTCCTCCTGCCAGCGGTCTCCGGCAGGGTCGTAGGACAGAATTTCGCGCCGCATCGACCAGAGGTCGCCGCCGTCTGACGTGAACCCGCCGATCGCCATCAATCGCCCGTTGAAGCCGATGAGCTGGGGGTGATGGATCGGCACCGGGAATGAGGCGTGCTCGCGCCATTCCGTATCGCCGGGCGCCCAGGAGAGGAACCGGTCGGATATGTTGATGGCGTCGGGACCGAGATCGGGCGTGAGACCGCCCAGCACGTAGATCCGACCGTCCAGAAGACCCGGATAGATTTCCTGGACCCGCAATGGCAGTCCGGGCGCCTCGCTCCATCCGGCGGGCGTGGTCTGGGCGCCGGCCCTGGTGCCTGGCAGGGTGCCGGGCAAAGCGGCCGAGGCGGCCAGGGCGGCGGTCGAAACGGCAAAGCCGCGGCGGGTGAGAAGGGGCATGATCGATCTCCGGCCTGACAACAAAAAAGGCCCGGCCATGATGGGCCGGGCCTTCTTCAAAAATCCAGTGCGCGAGTTATTGAGCCGCGCCGATTTCAGCACACAGGATGCGGGCACCCGCACCGCCAATGGGCTGGGATTCGTAGTCGTCGGGGGATTCGTGAATGACGACCGCGGAGCCGTCCGCGTCGAGGAGGGACGGCGCATCGGTCTGACCGCTCAGGCTGACCCGTGTCGTGTAGGCCTGGGCGCGCAGCGTGCCATCGTCACCGACCCAGATATTGGGCAGGTCCGCATTGTCCGGCCCGTCGGCGTTCAGGAGGCCGTGTTGGTTGCCGCTCGGATTGATGTGGCTGCCCGAGGACGTGAAGTCGTCGGCCGAGCAATCGGCAGTTTCGTGCAGGTGCGCGCCGTGCCAGCTGCCGCGAGCGTCCTCGCCGATGCCATCGGCTTCGATCTGGACCACAACGCCTTCCGGACCCTGGTGGAAGGTGACCATGCCGACTTCATTGCGGTCGCGGTCGATCAGCGTGGCGGTCGTCCGGTCCATCGAGACACCCATCCCGTCCTGGCCCGGGTCGGGCGCCGCCATCGTGTCGTCCTGAGCGACGTCGGCATCACGGGTCAGGGCTTCAGCTTCGCCCGACATGTCCTGGTTATCGCTCTGGGCGCTGGCATCGACGCTCTGGCCTTCGCCGCACGCCATGATGGCAAGGGCGCTGGTCGCAAGCAGGGCGGTGAGGGTAGTGCGGGACATGGTAGGCTCCTTGGAGTAAATGCAGGTCATATGTCTGCCCAACGCGGCAACCTGCGCGGAAGTTTCGTGACCTGGCCCGAAATGCTGACAGCAGGGCGCGTTTGCCGCAAGGCCTGCCTCTTGGTAGACCCTTTCCTTCAAGTTCCTGTCGTGATTCCGCGACGGGGCGAGACTGCTTCGCGTCCGCGCCCGTTTCGCGTGCTCACGTACCCTGACACTGACGATCAAGGATGACCCCGGCTTGAGCGATACACCGCCTGAAGATCCGGCTCTCGACAGCCCCGAGCCCATGCGCCCCGAAGGGCCTTCGGTGACCATCGAAGACGAGATGCGCCGAAGCTATCTCGATTACGCGATGAGCGTGATCGTGAGCCGCGCCATCCCCGACGCGCGCGACGGCCTGAAGCCGGTGCACCGCCGCATTCTCTGGTCGATGCACGAGCAGGGCTATACCCACGACAAGCAGTACCGCAAATCGGCGCGCGTCGTCGGTGACGTGATCGGTAAATACCACCCGCACGGCGACCAGGCCGTGTACGACGCGCTGGCGCGCATGGCCCAGGATTTCTCCATGGGCCTGGTGCTGCTCGACGGTCAGGGCAATTTCGGTTCGGTCGACGGCGATCCGCCGGCGGCCATGCGTTACACCGAAATCCGGATGGACAAGCCGGCCGAGGCGCTGCTGGCCGATATCGACAAGGACACGGTCGACTTCCAGGACAACTATGACGGATCGGAACATGAGCCGGTCGTCGTTCCGGCGCGCTTTCCCAACCTTCTGGTCAACGGCGCCGGCGGTATTGCCGTCGGCATGGCGACCAATATTCCGCCGCATAATCTGAACGAGGTCTGTGACGCGGCGCTGGCGCTGCTCGACAATCCAGACATTACCGATAGCGAGCTCATCGAAATCGTGCCCGGTCCGGACTTCCCGACCGGCGGCGAGATCCTCGGCCGCTCCGGCGCGCGCAAGGGCCTCATCGAAGGGCGCGGATCGGTCATCATCCGCGGCAAGTGTACGGTGGAGACCATTCGCAAGGACCGCGAAGCGATCCTCATTCACGAGATTCCCTTCCAGGTGAACAAGGCCTCGATGATCGAAAAGATCGCGGACCTGGTTCGCGAGAAGCGCATCGAGGGCATCTCCGACCTGCGCGACGAATCCGACCGCTCGGGCATGCGCGTCGTGATCGAGCTGAAGAAAGACGCCAACGCCGACGTCATCTTGAACCAGCTTTACCGGTGGAGCCCGTTGCAGGGCTCGTTCGGCATGAACATGCTCGCCCTGATCGGCGGCAAGCCGCAGCAGGCCAGCCTGAAGACCTTCCTTCAGACGTTCATTTCCTTCCGCAAGGAAGTGACGGCCCGGCGGGCGAAATTCGATCTGAAGAAGGCCCGCGACCGGGCCCATATCCTGATCGGCCTGGCCGTGGCCGTGGCCAATATCGACGAAATCATCCGCCTGATCCGCGCGGCGCCGGACCCGGCGACCGCCCGTGAGCAGCTGCGTGAACGCCGCTGGCCGGCGGCCGATATTGCGGCGCTGGTGGAACTGGTCGCCGATCCGCGCTCGGTCATCCGCGATGGTGAAATCCGGCTGACCGAAGAGCAGGCCAAGGCCATTCTGGACCTGCGCCTGAACCGCCTGACCGCGCTCGGCCGCGACGAGATCGGCGAAGAGGCCCAGAAGCTTGCCGAGCAGATCGCCGACCTTCTGGATATCCTGAAGAGCCCGCGGCGGATCGTCGAGATCATCCGCGAGGAGCTGAACGATTCCAAGGAGAAGTTCGGTGTGCCGCGCCGGACCGCCATCGTCGAGGGCGACCTCGAGATGGAGGACGAGGATCTCATCCCGCGCGAGGACATGGTCGTCACGCTGACCCATGGCGGCTATGTCAAACGCACGCCGCTGAGCCTGTACCGGGCGCAG
This sequence comes from Marinicauda sp. Alg238-R41, assembly GCF_947331485.1. Lineage (NCBI taxonomy): Bacteria > Pseudomonadati > Pseudomonadota > Alphaproteobacteria > Maricaulales > Maricaulaceae > Marinicauda > Marinicauda sp. Alg238-R41. The sequence continues at coordinate 1,711,901 of NZ_CAMZOJ010000001.1, forward strand.
CATCGCGGCGGGCGCGGCCGTGCGGGCATGGCGATGAAGGACGAGGACTTCGTGGCGACGCTGTTCGTGGCATCCACGCACGCCCCGCTGCTCTTCTTCACCTCCGACGGGATGGTCTACAAGACCAAGACCTGGCGCCTGCCCCAGGGCGCGCCGAATACGCGCGGCAAATACCTCACCAACATCCTGCCCTCGATCAATGAAGGGGCCTGGGTGACCTCGGTCATGGCGCTGCCCGAAGACGAGGACGAGTGGGGCAATTACGACGTGATGTTCGCGACGATCGAAGGCTCGGTCCGCCGCAACAAGCTGTCCGACTTCGTCCAGGTCAACCGCAACGGCAAGATCGCGATGAAGCTGGACGAGGGCTCCCGCATCCTCGATGTGCGTCTGTGCAACGAGAACCAGGACGTGCTTCTGGTGTCGTCGGCCGGCAAGGCGATCCGCTTCCCGGTGACCGATGTGCGCGTGTTCGCCGGCCGCTCGTCCACCGGCGTGCGCGGCATCCGGCTCAAGGGCGATGACCGCCTGATCTCGATGGCCATTCTCAATCATGTCGATGTGACGCCGGACGAGGCGCGCGCCTACCTGAAGCATGCCACGGCCATGCGCCGGGCTGTCTCGGGCGAGGACGAACTTCCGGAGGTCTCCGACGATCTGGACAGCGGCGAGACGGGCGAAGACGTGGCCATGTCGACCGACCGGATCGCGGAACTCGGCGGCGCGGAAGAATTCGTTCTGACCGTGGCGCAGGACGGGCTCGGCAAGCGGTCTTCCGCGTATGACTACCGCGTCATCGGCCGCGGCGGACAGGGTGTCGCCGCGCACGATATGAGCAAGGTCGACGAACTGGCCGCCTGCTTCCCGGTGACTGACGGCGATACGGTGATGGCCGTGACCGATGGGGGGCAGCTGATCCGTTTCCCGGTCGAGACGGTGCGCATCGCCGCGCGTGCGACGAAGGGTGTGCGCTTGATTCGCCTTTCCGAAGGCGAGAAGGTCGTCTCCGTCGTGCGTGTTGCGGAGAATGATGACGGCGAGGACGGCGAACCGGAAATCAGCGCCGAAGGCGATGGCGGCACCCCGCCGGAGGCTGGCGGGCTTTAACTGGCTTTTGCGAAGGAAGGCGTGCCCATGAAGGAACGCATCGCGCTCTACCCGGGCACGTTCGACCCGCTCACCAATGGCCATCTGGACATTATCGGCCGGGCGGTGAAGCTCTACGACAAGCTGGTGATCGGCGTCGCGATCAATGAGGGCAAGGGTCCGCTGTTCAGCCTGGACGAGCGCGTGGACATGGCGCGCGAGCTGGCCAATGGCGTGAAGAGATCGACCGAGATCGAGGTCCGCCCGTTCGAGGGGCTCCTCATGCATTTTGCCGAAGAGGTGGGGGCCAACTCGATCATCCGGGGTCTGCGCGCGGTGTCCGACTTCGAGTACGAATTCCAGATGGTCGGAATGAACCAGCGCCTGAACGCCGAGATCGAGACCGTCTTCCTGATGGCCGACCCGCGCCACCAGGCTGTGGCGTCGCGCCTGGTCAAGGAAATTGCCAAGCTGGGCGGCGCGATCGATGCCTTCGTGCCTCCGCTCGTCCGGGACCGTCTGATGGAGAAATATCCCAAATGAGTTCGTTTCCGCGATCTTCCCTGACCGCTCTGGCAGTGGTCTTCGCCCTGACCGCAAGCGCCTGCGCCGACGATGGCGCGGAGTCCGGCGCCCGGAGTGACGCCTCTGAAAGCACTGTGACGCAGGAGACTGCGAGCGAAACGGCCGAAGGCGCGCCGTCCCGGGATGCCGGCGCGGAGCCCGCGCCCGAACCGGCGCCAGGCGAGGACATCATCGCGGCGTCCGCGCCCGGTGACTGGCGCACCGTGGATCCTGCCCGCCTGCTGGTGATCGAGACCGGACGCGGCCCGATCTATGTCGAGACCGCGCCGGAATTCGCGCCGAACCACGTGGACCGCATGGAAGAGCTCGCGCGGATGGACTGGTTCCGCATGAAGGTCTGGCACCGGGTGATCGACGGCTTCATGGCTCAGGGCGGCGGCGCGCTCAGCGATCCGACCGCCGCGCCGGACCTGCCGCCGCTGGAGGCCGAGTTCACGATCATGCGCGGGCCAGAGATGGAGATCACGGAGGTGCAGCAGCGCCGCGTCAATCCGCGCAGAGGCAGCGCCGAAGCGATGGCGGGCTTCTGGATGGGCATGCCGGCGGGGACGCAGCCGATCGCCCAGGCCGCCATCCGTGCCGACGGACAGGTGGAAAGCTGGCTTCTGCATTGTCCGGGCACGGCGGCCATGGCCCGGACAGCAGATCCGAACTCCGCCCGCGCTCAATTCTATATCGTGCGCGACGATGCGCGCCATCTGGACACGCAATACACGCCCTGGGGCTATACCCGCGCCGGACTGGATATCGTTCAGGCCCTGCCGGTTGGCAGCCTGTCTGACGATCCCTATTTCGAGCCGGATTATATCCGCAATATCGTGCCTGCGACCGAACTCGACGCTGGCCAACGCCTGACGATCGAAGTGATGGATACCACCTCAGACACGTTCCAAGCCTATCTCGACGCCGTTGCCCTGGCGAATAACGGCGAGCTTCCCGACATTTGCGACATCGAGGTTCCGGTGCGCATTCAAGACCCTACGGAGTAACCCTTGGCCGATACAGAAAAGAAACTCGTCTTCACGCTCGAGACCGGAAAGGTCACGATCAAGCTGCGCCCGGATCTGGCGCCCAAGCACGTGGAGCGCATCACCGAGCTGGTCGAGGAGGGGTTCTATGACGGCCTCGCCTTCCACCGTGTCATCGACGGCTTCGTGGCCCAGGGCGGCTGCCCGAAAGGCACGGGCACCGGCGGCTCCGGCCAGAAAATCCCGGCGGAGTTTTCCAGCGAACCGCATGTGCGCGGCACCATGTCGATGGCGCGGACGGCCGATCCGGATTCGGCCGACTGCCAGTTCTTCATCTGCCTGGATGCCGTCCCCTATCTCGACAACCAGTACACGGTCTGGGGCGAAGTCGAAGAGGGCATGGAACACGTCGACCAGCTGCCCAAGGGCGAGCCGCCGCGCAATCCCGGCAAGATCGTCAAGGCCGAAATGGTCTAGCACTCAAAACCCCGGCGCTCGCGCCGGGGTTTTTCGTTTACCAACCCTTGCAAGCGTGGACTGCCGCCATGACAGGGCGGTGATCGGAGCCGACGTGCGGCCCCACCCGCACGGCGCCGGCGCAGAGGCCCGGACCGAGCCAGACATGGTCGATCCCGATCACCGGAACCGGGCTGAGATGCCGGGACGGCCAGGTACGCCGGGCGATCGTGACGCGTTCCAGCGGGGCGAGCTCTGCCTCCAGGTCGCGCATCAGAACGCTTCCCTGAGACACGTTGAAATCCCCCATCAGGACAAGATTGTGTTCGGGCCGCGCCGCCAGCCAGGCGGCCAGCCCCTCCACCTGGCGGCGATGGCGGGATTCATTGACCGGACGAGCGAGATGAACGGCCACGATCGTCACCGGCTCGCCTTGCAGCGTGGTCGATAACCAGGCTGCAGGAAGAACCTCCTCGTCCACGCAGCCTGCATCGTTGACGGGCAGGCGGGTCAACAGGCGGACGCGCCAGCGACAGCCGACCTGGTTTGGATGGCTCGTTTCGATCCGGTCCAGTGTCCGCGCGGCTGCGCTGCTCACTTCCTGAAGCGCGATCACGTCGAAATCGCCGTCGGCGAGGAACCGCCCGGCCGCGTCCGGATCGGTGTTGCCGGCCCAGACATTCAGTGTGACCAGCCGCAATGCCTCGGCCGGAGCCTCGGCCGGAGCCTGGCTCTCGGGAAGAGACTGCGAGCTCGTCCGCAGCCATGCCCAGGGGGTTGCCGCGGCGATCAGGCCAATTGCCAGAACAAGGGCCGTGATCCTGGCGGGCCACCAGCGCGGCGAGCGGAGCAGGCTCAAGCCGGCGAGTGTGACAAGACCCGCTGCAACGAAGAGCGGCCAGAGCATCGCGACGATATCCGCGCGGATCGAGACCAGCCCGGCCAGTCGCGCGGCGAAGGCGAGGGCAGGCAGGGCGATGAGCCCGGCAAGGATGAGGGTCTTTACCCGGGACACGGCGACTATCTCTTCGTGGAAGGTGAGTGCGGCGAATGGCTGGCCGCGCCCATAGGCTTGACCTATACGGCAGGAAGATGGCCAGCGAGTTCCTGCGTGCGATGAATCTTTCCGATTTCGATTTCGACCTGCCCGAAGACCGGATCGCGCTGCGGCCCGCCCGGCCGCGCGACAGCGCGAGGCTGCTTCATGTGGGCGCCGACGGTGCGCTGTCCGATCGCGGCGTGCTGGACCTGCCCGAGCTGCTCATGCCGGGCGATTTGCTGGTCTTCAACGATACGCGCGTCATTCCGGCGGCGCTGGAGGGGGTGCGTCCGGCCCGGGCGGTCGGGGGAGGCGGTCCTGCCCATATCGAGATCAATCTGCACAAGCGCGAGAGCGAAGCGGTGTGGCGCGCCTTTGCCCGCCCGGCCAAGCGGTTGCGCGAAGGCGATACGCTGGCCTTCGAAGGCGGCCTGGGCGCCGTGGTCGAGGGTAAGACGGATGGCGGCGAGGTGACGTTGCGCTTTGACCGGGCCGGCCCTGCGCTCGACCGCGCGATCGTGGAGGCCGGCGCACCTCCGCTGCCGCCCTATATCGCGTCCAAGCGCAAGCCGGATGCCGCCGATCTCGAAGACTACCAGACCATCTATGCGGCTCCGGACAAGACCGGATCGGTGGCGGCGCCGACGGCGGGGCTGCATTTCACCGACCGCTTGATGGAGGCGCTGCGCCTGCGCGGCGTGAAGAGCGCGCAGGTGACCCTGCATGTGGGCGCCGGCACCTTCCTGCCGGTGAAGACCGAGAATGTCGCCGAGCACACCATGCATTCGGAATGGTACGAGATCGGCGAGGAGGCCGCACAGGCCATCGCGGAGACCCGGGCCGCGGGCGGACGGATCATCGCAGTCGGGACGACCTCGCTGCGCACGCTGGAAAGCGCAGCCGGGGAGGACGGGACGATCCGGGCCGGTTCGGCGGAGACGGCGATCTTCATCACGCCGGGCTACCGCTTCAAGCTGGTCGACGGGCTGATGACGAATTTCCACCTGCCCAAATCGACGCTGTTCATGCTGGTCAGCGCGCTCGCCGGGCTCGACACGATGCAGGCCGCCTACGCCTACGCGATCGCACAGGGCTACCGCTTCTTCAGCTATGGCGATTCGAGTTTGATCTGGCGGGCGGAGTAGGGGGCTTGGAGCCGTAGGGGTCGTCGCGGTCCCGGGTCCGCTGCGCGGCCCGGGATTTCAGAAATTATAATTTGCTGAAACCCCGGCCGACCGGTGGGGAGAGCCGGGGCCTCTGGGAGAGGTATGAGTCTGCCATCCGATGCTTCGAGGGCTGCTGCGCAGCCACCTCAGCATGAGGGAGGGGGTGGGGAGTGCCAGCGCTTCCCGGCTTGACTGGGGATCCAGAGATCGTGGAACGCCGTCATCCAGGGACGGCACCCTGTCCTCTCCTGGGCCTCGACTTTCGTCGGGGAGCGCCGGGGCCCCGAGTGCGGGAGGTGCGAGCAAAGCGAGCCTCGAAGGGTCGGATGACGGGCTCACATCCAATCTCCACCCGGTCCGGGGTCCGCTATGCGGACGAGGATTTCACGGGCGTGTGAAACCTGGCTAGGGCCGATACCTCGGCGCCTTCGTCCTCGGCTCCCGCAAGGGGGCGGCGAGGCTGGCGAATTCGGTCAGCTTTTCGCGGGTTTCGGCCGGATCGATGATCTCCTCGGCCCAGAAGCGCTCGGCGGTCTTGAAGGGCGAGGAGAAGCTCTTCATCTGCCGGTTAAGGTCCGCCTTCATGGTTTCAGGATCGTCCGATCCGGCCAGCGCCGCCTTGAAGGCGGCCTCCACCCCGCCTTCCAGCGGCAGCGAGCCCCAGTCGCCGGACGGCCAGGCATAGCGGTAGCGGAAGCGGGTATGGTCCATCATCGCCGCGCCGGCGACGCCGAACGCCTTGCGGATGACGATGGTGCACCAGGGCACGCTCGCCTGGTAGATGGCCGACAGGGCGCGCGCGCCATGGCGCAGCGTGCCGGCGCGCTCGGCGCGGGTGCCGATCACGAAGCCGGGCACGTCGACCAGATGGACGACCGGCAGGCGGAAGGTTTCGGCCAGATCGACAAAGCGGGTGATCTTCTGCGCGGCTTCCGCCGTCCAGCCGCCGCCATAGACTTTCGGATTGCTGGCGAGCACGGCGACGGGCCAGCCGTCGAGGCGCGCAAAGGCGGTGATGACCGACTGACCGAAATTGCGGCCCATCTCGAACAGGGAGCCCTGGTCGGTCACGCTGCGCAGAATCTGGTGCATGTCATAGGCGTATCTCTTGTCGCGCGGGACGATGTCGCTGAGCGCGGGATCGCGCCGGCCCGGATCGTCGCCCGTCTCGCGCCGTGGCGGCAGGTCGTGGATCGAGTTGGGCAGGTAGGAGAGGAACCATTTCGCCGCCGCCATGGCGTCCGCCTCACTGGCATAGGCGTCGTCGACCGCGCCTGCGGCCAGCTGGAGGTCCGCTCCGCCCAGCTCCTCCTTGGTGACCTGCTCGCCGATGCCGGCCACGACGGGCGGGCCGGCGATGAACATTTGCGAGCTGCCCTTGACCATCACCGAATAATGGCTGGAGACAGCGCGTGCGGCGCCCAGGCCGGCAACGGGACCGAGCAGCAGGGACACCACGGGCACGCGTTCCAGATTGGCGACCACCTGGTCCCAGCCCGGATTAAAGGGGATATAGGTGGCGCCCATGTCGAGAATGGATTTGACCGAGCCGCCGCCGCCCGTGCCCTCGATCAGGCGGATGAGGGGCAGGCGCAGCTCCCCGGCCATCTTCTCGGCCTGGATCTGCTTCTCGATGATGGCGGCATCCGCCGCCCCGCCGCGCACCGTAAAGTCGTCGGCGACCACGGCAATGGTGCGTCCGTCGATCTCGCCGCGTCCGAACAGGCAGTTGGCCGGGGTGAAGTCGATGAGGTTGCCTTCATCGTCATACTCGGCGCGTCCGGTGATCGAACCGACTTCGCGAAAGCTGCCCGAATCGAGCAGGAGATCGAGGCGTTCGCGTACATTCAGCCGCCCCGCTTCGCGCTGGCGCGTGAGTTTTTCCGGCCCGCCCATGCCTTTGGCCAGCGCCTGGCGCTTGCGCAATTGCTCGATTTCGTCTTTCCAGCTCATCGACTTCTCATCTTCCGCGACACAAAGACTCGTCCATGACCCATTTTCCGTTCGAAATCGCCGCTGTCGATGGGGCTGCGCGGACCGGCCGCATCCAGACCCCGCGCGGCGATATCAGGACGCCCGCCTTCATGCCGGTCGGAACGGTCGCGACGGTCAAGGCGCTCTACCCCGAACAGGTCAGAGAGGCGGGCGCCGACATCATCCTGGGCAATACCTATCACCTCATGCTGCGTCCGGGCGCGGAGCGGGTTCACCGGCTGGGCGGCCTTCATCGCTTCATGCGCTGGAGCGGACCGATCCTGACCGATTCCGGCGGGTTTCAGGTCTGGTCCCTGTCGAAACTGCGCCAGATGAGCGAGGAGGGCGTGACCTTCAAGAGCCATATCGACGGCTCGACCCATTCGCTGACGCCCGAACGCTCCATCGAGATCCAGGCCGATCTTCTGGGCGCGGATATCTCGATGCAGCTGGACGAATGTACCGCCTTTCCGTCGCCGCGCGACGAGGCGGAACGCTCGATGGAGATGTCGCTGCGCTGGGCCAAGCGCTCCAAGGCCGCGTTCGGGGCGCGCGAGAGCCAGACTCTGTTCGGCATCGTGCAGGGCTCCACGTTTGAAGACCTGCGCCGGCGCTCGGCCGAAGGTCTGATGGAGATCGGCTTCGATGGCTATGCCATTGGCGGGCTGGCCGTGGGGGAGGGCTTCGAGGCCATGTGCGAGGTGCTCGACTTTACCACGCCGGTCCTGCCGCTCGACCGGCCGCGCTATCTGATGGGGGTGGGCAAGCCGATCGATCTGGTGGAGTCCGTGGCCCGCGGGGTCGACATGTTTGACTGCGTGATGCCCACCCGGTCGGGCCGCCACGGCCAGGCCTGGTCCGATTACGGCCCGGTCAATCTGAAGAATGCGCGCTTTGCCGAAGACGAGAGGCCTTTGAACGAGGCCATCGCGTGTCCGGCCAGCCGCGACTATTCGCGGGCCTATATCCACCATCTGGTGCGGGCCGGGGAATATCTCGGCTCGATGCTGCTGTCCTGGCACAATATCGCCTATTACGAAGACCTGATGGCGCGCATGCGCGCAGCCATTGCCGAAGGCGAGTTCGAGGCTTTCCGGCGCCGGTTCCTGGAATGCTGGCAGTCGAACGAAAAAGACCGGGCGGATTGATCCGCCCGGTCCTTGTTCTCTCGATGAGCCGGAAAACCGGCCGATCGTTCAGATTGCCTAGCGGTAGTTCGTGGCCACAGCGTTGTGGACGCGCACTTCATTACGTGCCCCGTTTTCACGGATTGCCACAATATCCTCAATCTGAACTTCGATCTCGCCCTCGAGCGCATCGTAGCCGGTTTCGGTTTCGACCAGCAGCGCAGCGACACCATCGTTGTCATTGCGCACGTCGGTAACGACACCAAGCTGGTCGCCACTGGAGAGATAGACCGTGCTGTCGGTCCAGTCTTCTACATCCCAGGCAGCCGATGCGACGTCGGTTGACCAGTCAGCCTCGACCTCCGCAGTGGTCGTGGTGCGGGTGTCGGGATGATTGGCCCGATCTTCGGTCACGGCCATTTCCCGGTCCGAAAGCCAGTAGTCCGAGACACGGCTTTCATCGAAGGTCGGCAGGGAGGCAATTTGCGTGCCCGTGTAGTCGAGCACAAGTACGGGGTTGTCGGCATCGCCCGCCCATTCGGCATCGTCGGCGTTGACGAGAATCTCGCGCCCGCCAATCTCGAGGAAACCACCGGTCTCGATGACGTAGGCATCGATCTCGGTCTGCTGCGCGTTGGCGAAGCGAACGCGTTCGACGGTGCCGAGGTCCTCGCCGTTTGCGGTATCGACGTCGGCGTCCACGTAGTCGTGGTCGTCGCTGAAGCGGGTCTCGGCGTCCTGGGCCATTGCGGCCGGTGCCAGGGCGAGGGCGAAGACGGAAGAGAGAAGAATGGAGCGTTTCATGGCGAATCTCCTGGGATTTGCTTACAGAGAAAGGCTGCTCTGGACAGTGGCGGGTCTATTGCCCCGCCGGTGTCCAATAAATTCACGGCGGGCGGTTCGTGTTCCGGAAATCTGAACTTCTGGCTTCTGCCTGGCATGAAATATTCTATTAAATATCTGAAAATAAATACAAAATATGTGCTGTTTGCAAATCGATCTTGCGACCGGCCGCACCCGCAGCGGCTCGGCCGTTGGTCCCTTTTTCACCGCTTATGAGGGCCGCTGAAACACGCTACATTCCTGCCTTGACCACCGTCAGGACCGCCGATAGGTTCCGCGCCTCCTTGAGGGAGAGCCGGTAGCTCAGCTGGTAGAGCAACTGACTTTTAATCAGTAGGTCCAGGGTTCGAACCCCTGCCGGCTCACCATTTCTTTCAAGCGGTTAGTCCAGCGCCGCTTGTATCTTTCCAACTTTCCGCCAGTGGCGATTCCAACTTTCATTCTGTTTTTGTGCTTCTGGCCGCGTCCAATTTTGCAATTCCCGACGCTGCCATCTTCGCCGATCGAGGTAGATAAACCTCCAAAATCCGGGTTGCGCTCTCCAGGCTGTGGCCCGTGACACCGCAAATTTCGGGTATTTCGGCGCCCGCTTCCCCCAGCCAGACCACACACGTTCTCCGCAGATCGCGGAACTGCAGATCCTGCCGCATCTCGGTCTTCTCACGGATGGCCCGGAAGGCATCGTTAAACGGCTTCTGCTTCCACATCCCGCCGTCCGGGCCAGGGCATACCAAGAGCCCGGTGCGTGAGGTTGCAGCCAGGGCCGCTTGGACGACCTTCGTCTGACGGACGTCGACGGTGCGTTGCCCCTTTCCCTGCCGCACCCAAAGCCTCCCGCCGTCGACTTTGGACCAGGTGAGCTTGAATATATCCGCCTGACGTTGGGCGGTGTTGGCACCGAGCAGGACTGCAAGACCCACCGATCGCATATCCATGTCGGCAGCGGTCTCGAGGAATGCGGTCAGTTCCGCTTCTTTCCAGACATGCTGGCGAGCGGGAGGAGTCTTGAACCGGAGGCCGTCCATCGGGTTTGACGCGATCACCTGCCGGCTTACCGCAAAGTTCAGCAGCTGGCGCAGCATGGTCATCATCTTGGCCGCCTTGTGCAGGCTCTCTCTTTCCAGCTCCAGCCACCAATCGTCGATTTTGGCGCCGGTGACCCCGGATAGGTGGCGCTTCGCGTTTCCTTTGGCCTCGTGAAAAGCAAGCCATTCTCGGATCAGCCATTCGTAATCGGTTGCTGTCTTCGGATGTGATGGCCAGTAGCGCGAGCGTTTGAACTCCAGCGCCACCCATTTCAGCGTCCCGTGATCGACGCCGCCGCCCTCACGCCCGGTACGCCAGTCATCCCATTGCCGGTTCAGGCGCTCGGCCTCTGCCACCGCCGCGCTGAGATCGCTGCCGAGCGGACGCGGTTGGAAGCCGGCAGCCTTCGCAGACTTCGACGGCTGCCAGTAGTAGCGACCCGATCCCTTCGGGCGCTCGATCATGTGCCGAGGTCGACGGCGGTCCATTCTGGGCCTCACGGTCAGTTCCATTCTTCCGCTTCTGCGGAGGCGTAGACCTTACGCCCGCCGGTGGCGTCCAGCCAATCGTCAATCGCCTTGCGGTCATACAGACCAAGCACCGGATGCGGAGCCGGGAAGCCCTCGGCGCGCAGCTCGGCCTCATGATCGGCCAGCCATTGTCCGCTACGGCCCATGTACGCGCCCGCCTGGGGCCGCGTGAGCATGCGCGGGGGTATGGCGACGCGGATACCCATCAGAGCGTCTCAGCGCGCATCTGGCGGGGCCAGGCGTGGATGACGCGGGCGGTGGTCATTCCGCGGCCGCCCTCATCAGCCAGTCGGTATCCCGGTCTCGCCAGCTGAGTAGTTCGACTTTGGCATGGCCGACCGGATTGATCCCTTCAGGAACATCGCAGCCGTAGTGCTCGGCGTAACGAGGGTCCATGACCGCGAACTGGACCCGGTAGCGTGTGACCTGGCGGATAAAGAGCGTGCCTGCGCGGATGTCCTTTTTCAGGCTCGGGCAATACCGGCAGCTCTCGGCCGCGCATTCGCGGTGAAGAAGAGGCTCTACCTGCATGACTGCAGGTCCCTCGGCGCCGTTAGCGCGAACCCGAGCGTGCGAGAGCGAAACCTTTGTCCGCGTCTTCAGCGGGCGTGCGCAGAGATCGCAGAGCCCGCGCGCGATGACCTCGCGCTGCCTGACCATGTGCGGCTTGCCGAACTCCGGCCGGCCTTGCCCGCGGGACTGCTCCTGACACAGGGCTTGGCGGTCGCCCGCGTGCTCGCACGGACCGACAAACATGCGTTCCTCGCCCGTCCATGAAGCCGTGTAGGGCACGGGGGTCTGTCCGTATGTGAGCAGAGCGGTCATCGTCCCACCCCCGCGAACAAGTTCCCCTGCCGGACCTCACGCTCCTCCAGCTCGTCCAGCCAGGCGCGGTGCTTGACCGTCTCCTTCGGTGCCCAGCCGAGATGCCGGCGCGCTTGCTCGATTGCCGAGTAGATCGCGTCCTCCCGGCTCGTGTCCGCGCCGAAGTCGGGATCGTGGGGGTAGTAGCCGAGAGGCCCGCCGAATCCGCCGGTCGCATGGCTGGCGTCCGCGACCGAGTACCAGCGGTCTCCGGCTCGGCCGATGCGGATTCTCACCAGGGGGAGTACACGCGGTCCCGGCAGATCGAAGGTTTCCTCCGGGTCAAGGTGCGTGATTTCGCGGTAGGGACGGCGCGCGCTCACGGGTCTAGTCTCCCTTGGCGGGGGTGGTCCGCAATGTGCTTCTGCGCACTGGCGATCACACGCTCGATAAATGGGTCAGGTTTGAAACCGGACTGAGCCGAGGGTTTTGGCGCCTCGCCCACGCAGACAAAAACCATGCCGATTTCGAAGCGCCACAAGGAAGACCCGCCGCAATTTCCACAGGTGATTTCGTCTAGCATCGGATCGCCGTCGAACGTGACCATGCGCGTGTCGGGGTATCGCTGCATCGTCTGACGGCACCACGGGCAACCCTGAGTGCCACCGTACCGGTCGAGCAGATCGGCATGCTCGCACTTCTCAATGCGGCGCTTTAGCCAGCTTCGCAGGCCCATCATCCTTCCCCCTGGTCGAGAGCGGACAGGGCCTTCACGATGCGCTCAGCCTCGTCGGGTCCGGCGGCCTTTGCCAGCACATCGAACCCGGCGCGGCTATCATCCTTGCGCTCTGAGCAAATGAAGATGCCATACTCGCCGCCGAGGTTGCGCAGGCCGAGTTCACGATACGACTTGCGCGAGAGGGCCATCCCTCGAAAGCGTTCTGTGGCGCTCTCGGCTTCGCAATAGAACTCGCCGTCATTCATGACTGGTCTCCTTCGAGAGCGGAGAGGGCGTCGAACATCTGGTCACAAAGCCAGCCGCCCTCAGCTGCGGCCTGAATGGGCGAAATGTTCTCCTCGATGTGCCGCTTGGTGGCGTCTCGAAGCGCCCGCGCAGCATCCACTACAGCCCGCAGCTTGGCGGACTTGGCTTCATGATACCGCGCCGCTTGGACTGCATCGATCCGTTCAGCCCGCAGCCGTGCGTTCTCGGCTTCAAGGGTGGTGATGTGGTCGAGGGTGTTGCGCAGCTTATTCATCGCTTCATCAAGCGAAGTGTCGGCCCCCATGAGAGAATGCATAGCTATAATGTCCATGGCCCGCTCCACATCAACACGCGGGGAGCTATCCCCGGTCTGTGAGTTAGTCATGATTTAACCTTTCAATCACGCCCGCACCTAGGGCAGCGCGGGCCAACCCAGCGAGGCCATTGGTAGTTGCACCAAGAGCAAATCCTATTCAGCATCGGCTCGCCCTTTGATTGTGGAGAGAGCTGCGGTGCTCTCGGCATATTGTCCCCAGCCTTCGGTCGCGGCCTCTCGGCAGTACGGACGGCCCGCATCTTCGCAGGCGTCCTGATAAGCTTGCATGTAGGCAAGTCGAGCACTCTCCCGCGCAGCCTCTACCAGCTCACCTGCTGGTTGGAGGGAGGAGAGGCGCTGATATAGATCGCGCTGGCAGGCGGACCGGGCTTCGTGTTCGGCATCAAAGTTCGCCTGCTCAGTCCAATCGTCTGAGCCGAGCACATACATACTGCCGTCGAGCCAACAGAAAGCGCCCCACTTGCCCAGTTCCGCGAAATGGTGCGTCGAATAGCTCCAGCCTGGCAGCCCAACCTCCGCGCGCTCGCCCTCCCACTCCAGCTCCCCCACCCCCACCCCCGGCATGAGAGCCAGACCCTCGGTATTCAAAGCTTCGGCGATCTTTTCCGCATAAGCGGGATGCGCCCTGCACGCGACCCGTCCTGTTTTCGTGTCGTGGACCTCGATTAGCTCGTCGCGGCTGGCGTGGCTCGCCGCATAGAAGCGGCTCGACTTCTCTCTCTTATCCATCGGTCTTGTCCTTTGTTGCCGTGCCGTCCATGCGCCAGACCCGCTGGCGTCAGTGCGCTTTCTCATGTCGCGGATTTCTGAGCCCTCTCCCACGCCTCTTGAAGGCGCGCGAAGGCATCCGGTGATCCGGTAGGGGTGTCAGGGTGTGCGGTCTTCGTCTTTGCCCGGTATGCCGCTCGGCAATCAGCCAGAGAGGCGCGCGGATCGACGCCTAGAACCTCGTACCAGGGTGGCGGCGCGGCCACTGCCGGACCGCTTGGCGGTGGCATCGCCTGAAACCCGGAGAATGCCGCAGCGACCATGTCGCCGGTTCCCCACCGCTCAATCCCGCGCATGGCCTCTATCGTTCTGCCGATGGCGCGGATATTGTCTCGCACCCGGTCCCATCGGTCGCAGGAAAAGCACATCTGCTTTCCCGCGTGCTCAAAGTAGACCGCCACGCCCGTATCGTCGGGCTCCGGCTGGTTGGCATAGGGCAGGCCATCGCGGCGCAGGATCACGTTTGTGGACAGCACCGGGAGACGGGCGCCCAACAGGCGAACCTGTTCCAGCATCTCGTCACGGGCGCGGGCAAAAGTCACGTCGAAACGGGACCGATGCTGGCGCTTCGTGCGCGGGCGGCCCGGTGGCCAATGGAGCGGATATGCTTCGGTCATGGCAGTGGAGCCTCCGTTCTCAGTTGGACGTCCCGCGTGAAGCGGCGGCCGTCGACGTCGGCGTAGATCTTCCGGAACCGAGGCTTTTGCGCGCTAGCGCGGGTGAAGCCTTCAAGGGTCAGGCGCTTGCGCTCTGCCGCGATGTCGCGCCCGGCGAGGAACACCCATCCGGTGTCTTCGATCAGGCTCCCGCTCGGGCCGTGATCGACCGTGCGCCGCCAAGTGTGTTCGCTGTGCCCGGCCCTCATGACGCGAGCCTCCGCGGCAAAGCATTCAGCATGTCGGACCGCACATCCGTTCGCGCCGACCGCATGGCCGGGTTGAACCCCGCCTCGACCAGATCGACCCGGACCTCGTAGCCCCGCTCGTTCCAGTAGCGCTCGATGCGCTCTCGCAGCGCCTGGGCGGCCTCGCGGGTGCAATGCTCTCGCGTGAAAGCCGTCTGTCCTGGGCGAAAGTGCATCATGCGACCTTCTCCCGGGCTGGCTGGTCGTCGAGGACCGCGTCGATGATCTCTTCGCGCGCGACGGTATCGATGATCCACATCGCCAGAGCGCCGGGGTTCACGCCGCGGGTCTCCGCAGCGGCCTCGATGAACATCAAGGTCTCCTCGCTGAGAAGGCGCTCCAGAGCCTTGGCCCGGCGTTCGCGCTGGCGAACGAGGTTCTGGCGCAGGGCCGCGACGGTCCGGGTATCGAGCCCGGTCTTGTGAGCGATCATGTCCGAGGACATGCCCTGCTCGCTGAGGGCTTTGACCGCGGCGGTGCGCGTCGGGTAGCCCATGCAAGGCTTGGCAAGGTGATGCTGGCTCATGAGGTCAGGTCTCCGGGGAAGGTTTCCTCGCCGGCGTCGTCACCGTCTCCGGTCTCGCCGGCCTCGGAGGTCTCCGCCTCGCCGGCCGCCTCCATGAGCGCGAGGGACTTGCGCGCGATCGCGTTGTCCACGGTCTTGCGCTCGTCCTGGCTCAGGGCCTTGAAGTCCTCGCTCTGGCGCAGGGACTCGCTCCATTCGGCAAGGTCGGTCGCGCTGTCGAACGCCTCGGCCTCGCCGATCATCAGGTGGGCGGGCGAGTCCGGCTCCTGGGTCTGCGAGGTGTCGTCGCGGTCTGCGTCCTCGTCCTCGTTCGCCTGGGCGGCGTTGGCGTATGGCAGCTTCGCAGGCGCAGCCTTCTTAAGGCGCTCTTCCAAGGACTCGCGCTCGCGAGCATTGATGACGCTGCCCATATCGGCGCTCTCGTCCTTTCCGACGACGCCGAGCATGATGTCGGGGAAGTATCGCCGGGCGAACGCGCGCGCCGCGTAGTACGCCAGCTGCATGTCCGGGTCAGTCTTCCAGAGGGGCGAGTTCTGCGGCTTAATCTCGCTCTTCGGTGGGCTTTCATACCGGCGCTCTACCACCCGGCCGGAACGCGTGATGATCTGGCCGATCGCCGCGCAAGTCCGGCTTTCGTCCTTGCCCTCGTACTTGTAGTTCAATGGCTCATCGAGCGGAGCGTTCGCATTGATCGCGGCGACGATCAGCTTGGCCTCGTAGGCAACCTTATCATTCACGATATAGGCGTTCTGTGCGACGCCGAACGGGTCGAAGCCCCAGCGAATAGCCTGCATTGTCACGGCGAGGCACAAGCCCGGCTTTCGCCGGAATGCGGCTGGAACCGCTTGTTCGGCCTGGCACATGAGCTTTGCGAACTCGACGGCCTCGGGCAGTGTCTCAAGGGAGATTCCCCGACGGGTGTTGCCATGCATGCGCTCGGCAATCTGGCTGGGGCGGTCTTCGCCCTCGCGCAGGTCCATTTCGTTTTCTTCGGCGACAGTCAGCGATTGGCTGGTCATAGATTTTCTCCGTGAGGGTGTGGATTAAGCGGCCTGAGAGCGCAGGCCCTCGAAGGCGCGCGAGGGCTTGGGCAAACGCCCGGACTCCTCGTCCTCCTGGTACTGCTTGGCCTGCCAGAAGGGCGCCTTCATCGCTTGCGTCGGCGGCTCGTAGGCCGGCCACTCACCGGAGGCGACGCATTGCGCGAAGGTGCGCACGCTCCTGCGGATCACCTGGCCGCCGCGATAGAGCCAGTCAAAGTCGATCTCGACGTGGTTGACCGCGTAGGGCGGTTCTTTCTCCTGGCAGATCAGAACCACGCTCAGATCGTTCAGGCTCTCGGCCGGGACAACGCCCAAGGAGACGAGGCCCTCCATGACGAGCGCGAGCTGGATATGGTAGCCGTGCTCGGCAATGGCCTTCTGCAGGTCGCGCGGGTGTGCGCTGCGGACAGTCTTGTAGTCAGCGATGAAGCCGGACTTCGGGAGAGTGTCGGGGCGGGCCTTGAGCCAGACGCCGGTCTCCTCGTCGGTCCAGACAAGCGACTTCTCGACCTCGCCCTCGAGGATCCCCGACTTGACGAGGGGGTAGGAGCGGAGCGTTTCGGCCATGGCGCGGATCGTGGCGAACTCGTCCTGCGTCAGCGGGATCGGGCCGTTCTCCACGCGCTCTTTCCACCAGTCCTGCTTTTCGCCTGCGCGCCAGGCCGGTTCCTCGCCTTTGTCCGGGCGCTCGCCGTATGCGTTTTCGTTCACATTCTTCGCGAGCTTGTAGGGCGCGACCGCAAACACTTCCTCGAAGACTTCATCCCCGAGGATCGCGGTATGTGCGGCCTTGCCCATGCGAAGCGCGGTCGTGTCGACCGGGTCGCGATGCGGGTTCATGTAGCTGTCGACCCAGAAATGCGCCGGCGTCGTGGAGTCGAGCTTGCGCAGCCCGGAGGACGAGATCGACGGGCCGACGGTGAGTTGGCCGTGATAGGTCTCCATGTCGATGCCGTCATAGATGCCGGGCTTATCGATGATGATGGTCATGACGCTTTGGCTCCTTTTTCGATTTCCCGGAGCGCCTGCGCGAGCGCGGCCTCGGGCAGGCGTTGAAGGATCTCGACCCCCTGGCGGTGCCGGTCCCGGCGTATCCACTTCTTCTCCTGCAGGGACTGGAGGGCGGCGTGGACTCCGCTCGGGGACTTCAGGCCGAGGGCGTCTCGCATTTCCACGAAGGTCGGGCAGATGGCGGTCTCATCGATCCTGTGCTGGAGGATCGCGAGGACGCTGCGCTCTCGAGGGGTCAAGGACGTTGTCATGGCTCAGAACTCGATCTTCACTGCCGGGATCGCGCCGTCAGCGATGGCGGCAACGGCGGTGGACGCGTCGGAGGGTTCGAGCCCACGCTCGACCAGAGCTGCGACCGCGCGGCCCATGACCGAATCCCGGTGCTTCTGGTCCTGAGCCCGGCGCTCTTCATCGGCCTTGGCTTTGGCGTCATCCTCCTCCTTGCGGCGGCGTTCGGCGTCGATCCTCGCGCGCTCGTCCGCGCGGGCTTTCTCCGCTGCCGCTTCCCGGTCGGCTTCTTCCTGCGCCTTGCGCTTGGCTTCGGCGTCGGCGGCCAGCACCTTGAGCTTCGCGCGCGTTTCCGCTCGCACGGCCTCGGCCTCGGCCCGCCTGGACCCGAAGGTCTCGTCGATGACGACCTTGCTCTCGAGTTCGTACTCGAGGAGGCCGATGGGCTGGGTCTGACCGTCGATCCGGCCTTCGCCGATCTCGCGCATGTGCGCGATCACCGTGTCCACCCGCCGGCTGGCTTCTGCCTCCTCGCGGGCCTTTCGCTCTTGCTCGGCCCGTGCCGCCTCTTCCTGCCGCTGGCGCTCCTCTTCCTTGCGGCGAAGTTCGGCCAGCTCCAGTGCCTCGGCCTCCGCGGTCTTGGCGCGCTGGAGGGCGGACTCGAGTACCTGCAGGGTCCGGTCGCGCAGATCGTCGGCCTGGGGCTTTCGCTTGCCGAAGATGGTCTCTTCGATCTCCAGAGCCCGGACGGTCTCGAGCCGGGTCTCCAGGTCTGCGGCGGTGAGGTCGGCGGTGATGACGCTTGCGCTCTTGAGATCGGCCTCGATCTGGTCGGCCTTGGCCTCGCGCGCCTTCTCCGCCTCTTCCCAGGCTGTGAGGGGCTCCCGGATATCGGCGGCCAGCCCTTCGAGCGTGTCGCGGATCACGCGCCGGTCGGCATCGACCGCGTTGATCTTCTCGCGCAGCTCCCGGTTCATCTCCTTGCCTGCGTCGTCAATCGCGGTCTTCGTGCGCCGGACCTTGTAGGCGGCGGCCTTGATCGTCTCCCGATCCTTGGTCGTCTCCAGGGTCTTCGGCAGGCTCTCGGCCTCGGTCTTGATCTCGACGAGCAGGTCCTTCCATGCGGCCTTGTCCTTGAGCGGCAGGGCCGGGTTGTCGAAGACCCGGGCGAGCATCGTGCCCGCGGAGGACGGCTTCTCTTTAGTCGCGGCGGCGTCAGACATGGGTTGTCTCCTTCTCGTTCTGAGCCTTGGTTTCGCGGGCCTTCGCCCACTTGCGGATTTCGGGGTAGGTGGTCTTCGAGAGCAGCCAGTAGGCGCGCCGGCAGTCCTCAAGATCGAAGCGGGCGACCTGTGCCTCATAGGCGGTCAGGCCCATGATCCAGCCTAGGAAGCGATAGATGCGGTTGCGCGCGGCCATCTGGATCGCGGTCTTCGCCTGGTCATTTTCCGGCGTGTACGCCCCGGCCTCGACCGCGCCCTTCCACAAGGGTTCGATCACTTCGGCGATCAGGGATTTGCGGGCCGCGCGGAGCTGGGCGTTTGCCGGATAGCCGACGGGGCGGCCTTCGCTGTCGGCGCCGACATAGGCCCCGCAGGGATCGCACTTGTAGGCCACGCGCTCCGCCAGATCGGGACGGTTCGGGTATATCTCCGCGCCGTTCGTCCGGCGGCTGGATTTGCGGCAGTGGATGCAGGGCGGGAGCTGGATGGTGCTGGGGGAAGTCATGACGCCACCTGCGCTTGGAGAGCGTCAAAGGCGGCGCAGAGAAGTGCTAAGGGGGCCGTGGCGTGATCAGCAGCGTACTCCGCGCCGGGAGCAAAAACGTCCGCATAATAACGCTCTTCGCTTGGAGCCCCATTTTCGCCCGGCTCATCGCTGCGCGAAACGCCCCAGCTCCACCCCGGCAGCACCCGCTCTACAAGAGCAATGGCCGCGTCGAGGGATGCGGTGTATTCGGGCGGGCAGGCTCGCGGGACGCCATCAAACCTTACCCAACCGGCGGGGACGTCCATGCAAAACACGCCATCGTATTTCCATTTCTGAACCCAACCAGTGGCTTTCGCGACAAGAGCATCTAGAAGCACACCCGGCCCCGTCGCCTTCTCCAGACTTGCGATAATATCTGCGTGATCAGTCATGACGTCAGCCTCAGAAAGATGAACAGGCCCGCAGCGGTCAGCGCCGCGTATCCGACGAAGCGCCAGCCGCGCGGGGTGAGAAGGCTGGACATCACTCGGCCGCCTCGCACGCGCTGAATTCCTCGCTGGGAATGCCCAGGGCCCTCGCGGCTTCGCGCTCGATGGCGGCGAGGCTCTCGCGGGCGGTGGCGATGCGGTTGCGGATGCGCGCGGCGGCGGTGATCGCGTCGATCTGGCCGCGCTGGTGATCGGTGATGTGCTCGGCGATCTCGGTCATGTCCGACTTGTGGACATTGATCGCGCGCTTCATGCGCTCTTCCGGGGTGTTTATCGTGTCCATGCGAGGCTTCTCCTCTCAGGTTTGAAAAGGGGCAGGCGGGCCGGGGCCGGTTTCTGAGCGGGCGGGCCCGCCTGCCAGCCGCCGCGCGCTTCGCAGGGGGTGGCGTGCGCGCGGCGGGATTCAGGGGTCGGTCAACTTCGCGCGGGCGGCGGATCGGGCTCGTGAGCGCAGGAGATCGGCTTGCCCTCTCGCGTGACGGCGATGACCTTGTCGGCCTCTAGCGCCTGAGAGACCTCGCGCTCGATCTTCTGCCAGCGAACCTGCTGAGCCCGCGCGATGTCGCGGATGCTCTCCAGATGCTCGCGCCGGTCCTCGTCGCCGCAGCGGCCAAGGGCGAGGACGCTGGCGCGGGCATCGGGCGTGTCCCGGTCGATCCGGTCGAGGATGGCCGCGATCTGCTGGAGAGCCGTGGGGGTCGGGGTGGGCGCGCTCATGCTGCCGCTCCCTCAGTCCGGCGCCGGGCGACGGCAATCGCGCTGTCGATCGCGGCGATGGGATCTTCGGCCCCGGCAACGATGGCCAGCGGCTTGACCATTCCGACCGCGCTGAATGAGACGAAAGCCTCCCAGCGTTCGCCATCGCACTCGACGAGGGGCTTGCCGCAGAGGGGGCCGATGGCCCGCGCTGTATCGCGCAGTTCAGTGAGCCGGAGAGCAATCTGTTGGGTGAGGTCGCTCATGCGTGGAGCCCTCCCGAGTACGAGCCGACGCCGAGTTCACGGGATCCCAGCATCGGGGCCTGGGCGTCGAAGCGGCTGGCGCCGAGATAGCTGAGGCCGGGCTTTCCCCACTTGGCGGAGAGAGCGAGGGCACGCGCGCGGCGCAGCCTCTGCATCCAGTGCAGGGTCCAGCGGGTATCGCCTCGGGCCTGCCACATCCTCGCGGTCTGCAGGGCCGACCAAGCCGCAGCCCGGTAGCTCTGCTTGCACCCGAGCGGGTAGCCGCTGTGGAGTTCGCGGAAGTGTTCGATGCGAGCGGGGGCGGTCATTGGCCGGCCTCGCGTGCTTTGAGCATGGCGTCGGCGTAGGCGTAGGCGTCTCGGGCCGTTTCCCGCGGGGCATGATGCGAGCCGGGAATCCCGTCGCCACAAATTCCCGCCAAAGCCTGACCCGCGAACCAATCGCGCAGGGACATGCCGCCGTCGGCGTTGCTCCACTGATCCCATGTTGCGGGAAAGGCAGGTCCGCTCATGTCGGGGGCCTTGTCAGCCATCACCCAACCCTCCGCGTCGTCTGGAGGAGGAATGCGCGAACGGCCAAGCCCGCGGGCGTGAACGCGTGGTGCTGGATCGGACCCAGAGACAGCGTCTGGCAAACCAGACCCGCCGCTTCGAGTTCGTCGAGCGCGTCGGCGCTATCGCGGGTGAACTGGCAATCGAGACCCGTGTTGAGCCCGATGCCTTTTGCCGGGGCAGTGCGCAGCGCGGCCTTGGCGGCGGGGCTGAGCGCGTCGGCTTGTTGCCGGGGTTCCTGCATGTCCTGTCACTCCCATCGGGGTTACCGTTGAGAGCAAGGTATTACAGGAACGGTTATGAAGTAAACCCAGAAAATAACCGGATCGGTAATTTTCTGACAGGAGCGGTTACAGGCGCCTTATTTCCAAGGCCGCCCGGCCTATCACGCGGAGATCCTCCTCCGGCACCGAGTAGGCGCTGTGCTGGCTGTTGTCGGACATGACCCGCACCCTGGAAGGGTTGGACCCGAACTCACGCTCGACCCGCTTGATCACGAGCCCGTATCCATCCCAGACGCAGAAGATGCCGGGCGTGGAGATGTCTGTGTCCGATCGGTCGATGATGACGCGCGATCCCGAGCGCAGGCTCGGCTCCATGCTGTCCCCGGTCACGCGGATCATGGCCACGTCCCGGCCCCGGATTCCGTAGTGGTCGAGCTGGGTGGGGCTGAACATCCAGAAGTCGACAGCTTGCTCGGTCTCATTGACCGCGCCACCGCCGGCGGCCGCACGAATGTCGAACTCCGGGACAGCGCTGACCTCGGCAGGGTTCGCGCCGATATCGTCTTCGTCCAGCAGTGACGAGACAGGGCAACGCAGCGCCTTCGCGATCTTGCGCAGGAGAATGAGGTTCAGCTTCCGGTCGTCGTTCTCGTAGCGGCTGACGCTGACGGTATCGACGCCGATCTCCGCGGCGAGCTGCTTCTGCGTCATGCCCAACTCGCGGCGGCGCTCGGATATGCGGCTCATCTTCGATCCCTTCGTTGACCGAAGCGGTTATGCGCCGCACCCACTTGATTGACTATTACAGTTTCGGTTATAGCTAAACCGATTCGATTAAGTGGAGGGTGCGGTGACGCTACAAGAATGGATGGACGAGCGCGAGATGACGGACGCGCTGGCGTCGAAGCATTTCGGCAGGACCGCGCAAACGGTCTGGCGCTGGCGCACCGGGCGCTCCGATCCGAGCGCCGAGGACAAGGCGATGATCTTCGAGAAGACCCAGGGGCGGGTAACGCCCAACGACTTCTACGCCATCGACTACACGAAGTTCGACAAGCCCGGCTCGGAGCCGGCGCATTCACCCTGACCATCATCATCACCATTCCCGGCCCCGTCTGAATGCGGGGCTTTTGAATGTCCGTGAGCCTAGGCCGCAGAAGCCGGACCCGCCAGCGGACACGAAGACGGAACATCCGCCGAACACGCGAACACCGGAGAACCCGCATGATCAGCCAGAGACAGCTCGCCAAACTCACCGCCGACCTTTTCAGGGAGTGCGCCGGGGGCGGCTCCGTCGCTCAGGGCGTAGAGGAGGTTCTGACCGCGGGGGTCACCAGCGTAAGCAACACGCTCCTCAAAGACGCGGCGAACCCGAACCACCCGGCCAGCCTCAAGATCGCAGATGTGATCGCGCTCGAGGCGTACTGCGGCAAGCCCGTCATCAGCGGCTTCGCGGCGCGGCTTCACAAGGCTGAGGCGGCGACCTCGCTTCTCCATGCGATCAGCGAGGCGGACTTCACCGCCAGCGATCTCCAGCATGCCTTCATCCAGTCGACATCGCCGGACAGCGAAAGCGGCGTCGAGCTGAGCCCGAACGAGAAGGCAAAGCTCTTCGCCAAGGCCCAGCGCGGTCTCGCGGCCTGGATGGCGGCGATCGCGACGCTCAGCGAACAGATGGCGCAATCCGAACGCGGCTGACCAGCAGCCACGAAGCCGGGGCCGCGCCGGCATACCCCCGCGGCATTATCGAGAGGAGAAGACGATGGCAAAGGATGCCACGAAAACCCAGGAGTCCGATCCGGGCTCCAACGTGAACCGCGACACGTTCCTGCAAGCGGTGACTGGTCTGCGAGAGATCGACGACCGGCTCAACGTCATCAAGGAGGAGCGCAAGCGCTACCGGAAGAAGCTCAAGCACGAGGGCATCGAACTCGGCGAGTTGGACGCGGTCGTGAAGCTGGCGGACACAACGCACAAGGACGTTCGCGGGTACTTTGACCGCCTCCACCGCTACGCGCGCTTCCTCGCTCTGCCGACCGGCACGACCGCGGAGATGTTCGAGGACAAGTCGGCCGATGACATCGACCGCATGGACTGGCGGTCCGAAGGCGCGACGGCGGGGATGATGGGCAAAGAAGGCAGCCCGCCCGATCATTGCCCGGCCGAATTCCATCAAGCGTTCATGGACGGCTACGCGTCTGGCCAGGCGGCCCGCGCCGAAGCCATGCCGGAAGTTGCCAAGGAGATGAAGAAGGCAGGCGCCAAGGACGGCTCCCGCGAGAAAACGCCGGAGCCTGCGTGATGCTCCTCGCCCTCGATCAATCCAGCTCGAGGACCGGGGTTTGCAAGGGGCGACCGGAAGGTCCGGTCGCCTCTTACTCCTTCGGTCTGCCCAAATGCGGGGACGACTTCGGGCTCGCCCTCACGCTTTACGACGCGTGGCTTGAGCGCCAGCTCGAAGACGTCGACCTGATCGCCTTTGAACGGCCGGTCAATCCCTCGTGTCTCCACCTACGGACCGCACGCCTCCTCTACGGGATCGCAGGCGTAATCGAGATGGTCGCACACCGCCGGCGGATTGCCGCCGTCGAGGCCGACACGAACAAGCTCAAGAAGCTGATCTACGGGCGCGGCGGCAAGAAGCCGAAACCCGACGAGGCCTGCATGCACGCCAGACGCTGGGGCTTCGACCCCGCCAATGGCGACGAGGCCGACGCCTGCGGGGTCTGGCTGATCACCGTCCAGTATCAATTCCCCGACGCTTTCAACCGCGTCTGGCTACCCAAGAGGAGCGCGGCGGCATGACATCGACATTCCCATTCTGGACCGACGAGACCTTGAAGCGCGCGATCGCGGCTGCCGCACGCGCCTGGAACCTGGATCCCGAGTTCGTGCGTACCGCGCCGTCCAAACCCGGCAAGGCGGGAAAGCCGCTCGCGAGTGCCCGCCGCTGCGTTCTTCTCAACGCGCCGGACCCCAAGGCCCTGGCGGTGGAGCTGGGATGGTCGAAGAGTGAGGAGGCGGCCTACCAGTCCCTTCTCACGGCACGGCGCGCGGGCCTTTCTCACTCGCAAGCCAGCAAGGACGTGCGCGCTGCCGTGGGAGAGAGTGCGGCGCCCGACCCTGTGAAGCGCCCGGCTGCTCAATCAATCGACCTGAAAAGCACGACGCACCGGCGCTTTCGAGGTCACAAGATCGAGCCCGGCAGATACACGGGACTCGCGGACGATCACCCCGCCGTTGTCGAGGGACGCCCGCTTTTCCAGAACGCGGTCCACGCGAGCGTGAGCCCGCGCCTTCTCGTCGACGGGAAGAACAGCCGCAAGATCGGGCACGTCATCGGCAAAGGCCGCTGGCGGGGCATGAAGGTCTTCACCCTCACCCTCGAGGAACGCCGGACCTGCCCGCGCTCGTGCGAGCACTGGGGCGACTGCTATGGAAACGCCATGCACTGGGCGCGGCGGCACATCGCGGACCCCGCGCTCGAGTCCCGGCTTGAGGCCGAGGTCGCGGAGAAAGCGAGAGAGCATCCGCAGGGCTTCGTCGTCCGGCTGCATGTCCTCGGCGACTTCTACAACGTCGGCTATGTTCTCCTCTGGTGCCGGCTTCTCAAGCGTCATCCCCAACTGCGCTGCTTTGGCTATACCGCGTATGATCCGCGCTCTTCGGACCAGCGAGAGCGCAGGATCGGGTTCGCGGTCCAGGCTGTGCGCGAAGCCTTCCCCGACAGGTTTGCGATCCGCCTGAGCGGGTACGAGACCCGCGTCCAGGACGATTTCGAGGATCCGGGGCCGCGCGAGCTGATTTGCCCGGCCCAACTGAGCGAGGATGCCAGCTGCGGCTCCTGCGCATGGTGCTGGGAGCGCGAGGAGAGGATCGTCTTCGTTCGCCACGGCATCAAGACCTCCGGGCCGGTCAAGCGTGCCGAGCCAAGCCCTGCCGAGGAAGCGGAGGCCGAGCGCGGGGGCGAGACGGTTATCACGGATCAAGCCGCCGAGCCATGGACTCCCGAGCGCGACGAGACCTTGCGGATCATGCGCGAGAACGATTGCGACGCCGCGACGATCAGCTCGGCCTTGGGCGGGACGACCCGGCGCGCGGTCATCAAGAGGATTCACGATCTCGGTCTCGACAAGCCTGAACCGGAGGCTGCGAAGCCGAGTGAGCCCGCGCTCCTGGCAGACCCTGACACGGACCTCGTCGCGCAATGGCTTGAACAGAACGAGCCCACGCAATGCCCGCCGGGGTATGCGGCCGGCGCCACGCCCATGGAGATCCAGCAAGGCTATGCGGTGTCCGCGCCCCGGCCGGACAAAGAGCGGAGCCGGGAGATCGGCCGCAAGCGCTGGGCCTTCGAGCGCAGGCAGGCGTCATCGTGACCTGGCCCTTCGGCAATCTCCCCCTTTTCGGCTTCGACCTCATCGAGGCAGACCCGCCTTGGCGGTTCAAGACGCGTTCGCAGAAGGGTCAGACCAAGGGCGCGGCTGCCCACTACGAGACAATGAGCCTAGAGGAAATCAAGGCTCTGCCGGTCGGTCGATTGGCGCGCGGGGACTGTTTGCTTCTCCTCTGGTGCCCCGGATGGGCGATGGCGACGGGTGCGGCCACCAAGGTCTGCGAGGCTTGGGATTTCGAACCCGTTACCGAGCTTGTCTGGCAAAAGCTCTGGCCCAGCGGGAAGCCCAAGATGGGGACCGGATACCGGGCACGGACTCTTCATGAGCCGGTTCTGCTCGGGAAAATCGGAAATCCCAAGCACAAGCCATTTCCCTCGCATTTCGCGGGCGTCGCACGCGAGCACTCGCGCAAACCCGAGGAGTTCTACCGGATCGTCGAGGCTCACACACCGCGCATGATCGCCAGGCTTAGCCTCTTCTCCCGCGAGAACCGGCCCGGCTGGACGGGATGGGGAGACGAATCCGGCAAGTTCAACGAGGGAGAGGCCGCATGAACCCGCGCGAAGAACGCCTTCGACTTGAACGGCTTATGGCCCCGGTTGTGCAAGCGCGAATCCCGGACCCGATTTCGCGCCAAGCGGGAACAGGCTGGTCAAGCCGGGGCCATGAGGTCGGCAAATTCGATGAGGGGGGAAATCTATAATGAGTGAAACCAGAGAGCACGAAGTGCCGGGGGTAAACATAGAAGCCGAGCAGGCATTTCTCGGCGCGCTTCTTTATGAGAACGAGATTTACGAAGACGTCTCTTCTTGGCTCAAACCCGAGCACTTCTACGAGGCCGTCCACGCGCGGATGTACAAGGCCGCGGCCGCACGCATCGCCGAGGGTAAGATCGCCGATGCGGTGACCTTGAAGAACCAGTTCGATGACGACGAGGGACTCGAGGAGCTTGGAGGCGCAATCTATCTCGCGGACCTGATGCGCGAAGCCCCGGACCCGCGGGCTGGGCCCGAGTATGCTCGAACCGTCTACGAGCTCTCCTACAGGCGCTCGCTTTCGGACTTCGGGCAGTCGCTGGCCAAGGAGGCCTACGACACGCGCATAAAATTCGACGACCTTGTGGACTCCTACGAGACCCAGTTCTCGCAGATCCGCGACCTGGGCGCGCAGGTGGATTTCGTGACCGTCACCGAAGGGCTCACGAGGATCCGGGAGCGCGCGGCCGAGCGCGAGGCCGGCACCGGTGGCGGGGGCCTGAAAACGGGGCTGCGCGCCCTCGATGACCGCCTCGGCGGGCTGTCTGCCGGGGACTTGCTCGTCATCGCCGGGGATTCCGGCATGGGCAAGACCGCGCTGGCCGACAACATCGCGTACAATGTCGCGCGCGCCGGCGGCTTCGCCTATTCCTGGTCGGGCGAGATGACGGCGGTTCAGAAGATGGACCGGCTGATCGCGCTGGACGCGCAGAGCCGCGATCGCAATCTCGACATCACGCGGATGCGCAAGGGCATTTTCAACGCGAACGAGCGCGAGGCTTTCGAGGAGGCGGAGCGCTCGCTCGCGGGTCTGGACCCGTACCTGCTTCTCGACTGTCAGCGCGGGCTCTCGATCTCCGAAATCCGAGCCCACGCGCGCCAGGCCAAGGCGAGGATGGCCGGGCTCGATTTTCTGGTCATCGACTACATCGGGCTCGTGCGCCTGGAAATGGAGCGCGGGCAAACCAAAGCCGATGCGATGGGCCGGGTGGCGTGGACCGCCAAGGAAATGGGCGGACAGCTCGGGTGCGTGGTCGCGCTCCTCAGCCAGCTTAATCGCGGCAACAAGTCCCGGGAGAACAAGCGCCCGCAACAAGGCGACGTCAAGGAATCCGGGGCGATCGAAGAACACGCGGACGTGATCGTCTTTCCCTACCGCGAAGAATACTGGCTGCGGAAGAACGAGCCCCAGAAGCTGGAGTCTGGCGGGGATATCTCCAGCAAATGGCGCGACTGGCACGACGAGCTCATGGCCGTTGCCGGGCGCATCGAGATTATTTCCGGCAAGGTCCGGCAGGGCGAAGAGGGGACCGACAGGTTCGCCTACAACGCCCCGTCCTGCGCGATCAAAGACATCCCCGGCGTGAGCCTAGACAGCGAGCAGAGCCCGCCGGTGTCGGCGTATGAGGGAGAGCCGTTTTGACGAGCTGCCTCTTTTCTCGAAGCATAGAATACGCTATGGATCGGTTGTCGCACGCACACGTGCGGCCGGGATTGGCGTCCCGAACGATTCACGGCGCTCAAACCGCGCCCGAAAAGCGCGGTTTTCTTATGGCCGGGCGCAGTGGGCCTCCGCGAGGAGGGCCGGTTTCCGTGAATCGCCGGTACGCCAACCCGCTGTTGCCCGGTCACCCGTTTGGCGTCGTGGTGCCGGGCTTTCTCAAGATTCACGGAGAGCCTAAATGACATTTATTCCCCAGACATTCGGAATCTACGCGACGTCCGCGCATGCGAGCCCAGCGACGACAGTCTACATGGCCACCCGCGCTGCATGGGCGGAAGATGGGTGTACGCCCCTGGAAAAAGCGATTCTTCTCCGCCTGGTTGCGGATTTGCCGGCCGGAGAGGAGTTCATTGTCGTCTGGACTTCGCTTCTCGAACGGTTGCGCGCCGCCTGCGGCGGTCTAGTCACCGAGGGCGATATCCGCTTCGCGCTATCGCGTCTTCACGAGCTTTGCATCATCAACAGGCGATTTCTGGGTGACGGTTCGAGCCTGGCATTCCGCCTTGAGGTCCGTTGGGTGCAGGACTGGATCGAAGTTCTCAACGAACATGAAGGTCAGCCGGCCGAGGCGGCTGCCGATCCCGTGTTTCCTCTAGAAGCTTTTTCGACCGAGGGTCTTTGATATGAGCATCAACGCACTATTCTGGGCGCTGCGTGCGCCCGTCGAGTCGCCAACCCAGCGTGCTGTCCTGGTTGCGATCGCGAACTACGCTGACGAGCACGGGCGGGCCTACCCGTCACAGAGAACGCTATTGCGAGACGCTGGCGCGAAAAGCGTCAAGACTGTTCGGACAGCGATCCAGGCAATGCAGGAGGCCGGGCTGCTCCGTCGAGAGGAGCGGTATCGTGAGGACGGGTCACGAAGCTCGGATGTGTTCCACTTGTCGATTTCGGAACAGGCTACCCCACCCCCCGTAAAAAATACCGGGGGGGTGGGGGAAGGATTACCCGAGGGTGGGGTAAAAGATACCCACCAAGAACCTGTCAATCTAACCAGTCATATTGAACCTAAGAGTTCCTCTAACGAGGAACATGGGAAATCGACCGAACAGCCCCCTCTTCTGGCCAGCGAGCCGGCAGAGACCGATGTCGATTTCGCTGTACGAATCTGGCGCGAGAGATGCGTGCCCTATGGCTTCGCCAATGTCCGCGACAAGATTTCAGCAGACCGAAAGCGTCAGATTCGAGCCCGTATCGAGCAGGTCGGACGCGAGGGCTGGGAAGAGGCGTGCGTGAAGATGGCCGCGTCGCCCTTCCTTCGTGGCGACAAGACCGACTTCAAAGGCAACTTCGACTTCCTGCTGAGTCCCCGAAACATTGATAAAACCCTGGAGGGAAACTATGACGACCGCGGTTCAACCGGCCCGGCCCAGCGCACTCGAACGGGCGAAATCGATGAAGGCCGACGCCGAGCGGCTGTCGAGGTTTTTGCGGAGCGAGGAGGCTTTGCAGATTCAGGCGTTGAGGGCGGATCCGGACATGAGGGTCCGCCTCAACAAAGCCTGCTCGCAGCTCCTGAGCGGCCCTACTGACGCGGAGATATTCTCGGAGATCGAAGCGCTCGCGTCCCGATATCCGCAGGCTCGTCCGCTTGATGGGGAGATCGGCAAACGCTGGTGGCGCGACTGGCTTGAGGATCTGGGGGACGTCCCCGCCGATCTTTTGCTCGAAGCGTGCCGGCGCTGGCGGAACTCAACCGAGAAGTGGATGCCCTCTCCGGGCCAGCTCAAATCCACGATCGAGTCTGAATTGCGCACGCGCCACGCCCAGGTCCGGCGTGCGAAGGAATGGCTGGCAATCGCAGAGGCGAAGGATGAAACACTTTAGCCGGCATGCGGCGCAAGCCCTGCGGTCTCGCGGGCTCTGGGACCCGGCGCGGATGATCGAGACCCCGGAACCGGGCGCGTCCTCTTCGCGGTTGCACGCTCAGACCCCGTTTGAGCTCTGGAGCGAGGGCGCCTGGCCGAGCCCGGTCACGGCGAGCGAGCCGGAGCGCCTGCCCGCGCGGGACGTCCGCATCGGCTATCTCGACGAGGACGGGTGCGAGTGCAGTGTCTCCGCCCGGGAGCTGGCGTTGGCCTTCTCCCTCCCGGCCCCGGTCTCTGCGATCGGCGCGGCGACCCTGCCGCTGCGCTATCTCGAATGGGCCAAACACCATGGGGTGAAGGGACGCTCCGGCCAGCGGCGCGACGACCGGCAGCGGGTCCGGGAGCTGCGCGAGGTCGAGGACCTGGACCGGCGGCCCATCGAACGGGTGCGGGTGCGGACGAACACGAATCCCAAGCAGGCCGACGTGTGGGGTGAATTCGACGCCAGCCACCCGCTTGAGCGCATGCGCCGCAGCCGGCGCTCGGCCCTGGGCGCTGATCCCTTGCGCGCTGATCTTCGCTACCGGGCCGGTCGGCTCTGGAGCCGGGATTACGACACCGCCCACGGTCTGACCGGCGGAGGCGGGGAGCTGGGCGTGTACGTGGACAAAAGCCTGCGTCCCGGCGCGGGAGAGGATGCGAGGCTGAGCGCGCAACAGGAGCGTCAGCGCATCGCTCGCTCCAAGGGGATGACCAGGTCCCGCTTTGCCGTCCTGGACGCGGTTGTCGGCGAGGCTTTGGCCCCGGCCGAGTATGCGCGGATGAAAAAGCTGCATCATTCCAGCGTGCGCGAGGCCCTGATCGGGGCTCTGGATTTGCTTGTCCAGGCATACCCTTACGAGCGCTTGCAACAGGTCGTGGTTCTTCGTCTGGACCCGGCATCGAGAAAATAGGCGCTTGACTCCCCCCGCGAAATTGTGATTCGGATCGTCATGTTGGCAGAATCGGTTGACCGCATAACCAAAACGGTTATTCTCGAATTCGGTAGAGAGTTTTCCTGCGAAGGAGCCGGCCATGCTTCCGCCCGGTAATGCGGGCACCCAGATCGTCGGCCGTGGAGACGCAAAATACCACGGGTCGCTATAGGCGAGACGGGGTGGCGCCCCGGACCAGACGAACTTCGGGTCAGCGTCTCAAAATAAACCCGACCAAACATGCTGCATAGCGGCGAACAGAGTGACGGCGGCGCATGGCGCTGCGAAGCAAGAGGGTGCGGACTGGCCGGAAGCCCGAACGGGCCGGATTCTCGCCAAGGGTAGCAGAGACGTAATTCCGAGCTGCCTGCGGTCTCGATAACCAGTTTGCCGTCACAGCAGCGCCCTCGATTTCGGTCGGGGGCGTTTTGCATTCAAACACCGGGCGCCCGCGACCCCCTCGGGCGGATGCCGTGAACCGAACCCCGAGCACGAAATGAAGGGTACGGTGGCGGATTAGGGGAGGCGGCCTAGCCAGCCGCCATTTCGCCGTAGTAGCTCAGATGGAAGAGCGGCTGCCTTGTAAGCAGCGGGTCCGGGGTTCGATTCCTCGCTGCGGCGCCATTCAAACCAAACTTTCGCGCTCGAATTTGCTTTCGCGCGGATGAAGCCAAACACCGGCCGCAGACACGCACCTCCAACGCCCTAGAGCGAATTTACGCACCGAGCTGCGAGCCGGTCCCTCACACCAAACGCGGACACACAAGCCGGCTCACGCCAGCGGGTATTGAAACACCGTGTCCGCGATCGGCCCGGCTGGCGCTGCGCGTCGCGTGCTCCGTCCCCCCGAAGCGCGCGCCGGCCGGGTCTCGATCATTCCGTCCATTCAATCGCGAGCCCATGGAGAAGCCCATGCTCACAGAACAGAGAGTGCGTGAGATCGCGCGCGAGGAGGCGGAAGCCGCGATCCAGCGCCATGCCGTCGCGTCTGAGCAAGCGCGCGCCGAGTTGCTGCAAGCCATCAATAAGGCGTCTGCCTTCTCCGTTGATCGACAGCGTGAGCCGCGCCGGCCGGTGGGATCATGACACCGGCGGAGCGCGCGCACGCGCTGAAACCTCTCAAGGAACTGCACCGCCAGGCTCGGGACATGCGCGGCGTATCACACGCGGTCCTCACTGACCCCGAGGATCTGAACAAGGCTGTGACCGTCCAGCTCGTGCTCCTGCACTCCCGGCTCTGGGAACTGGAAGCGGCGATCATCCGCGCGACCGAAGCCGTGGAGGCGCAGTGGCGCGGTGAGGCTCCGGTGCTTCCTCTGTGGATGCCGGGATCGAAGATGCAGGCGGCGGAGTAGGGGCCGATGGCTCGCGCGCAGTGTGCCGTTCCGTTCTGCGGGCGCACGACCGGGCGGGCTCACGATGAATGGATATGCGGCGATCACTGGAAGCTCGTCTCTCACGACACCCGCCGACGCATCGCGCTCCACCGTCGACGCTTTCACAAGGGCGGCGCTTCGGAGACGGACAAGAACCGGGCGCATCACTTCTTCTGGTCATATTGGGACCGGGCAAAGCGCGAGGCAATCGAAGCCGCCGCAGGGATAGGGTAGCAGAATGGCTGACCGCGACGAAGAGACAGGCCGCTTCCTTCCCGGGAACCGCTTCTGGGAGGTGCGCAGCAGTGCCGGCGCTAAGCCGAAGTTCGAGACGGCGGATGCTTTGAGGGCCGCCTGCTATGAGTATTTCCACTGGACCGACAGCAACCCGCTCTATGAGGCAAAGGCGTTCGCATTCCAGGGCGTGGTGACGGTCGAGAATCTTCCCAAGATGCGCGCGATGACGCTGACAGGCCTGTGCCTGTTCATCGATATCAGCCGGGAAACATGGGGCGAATGGAAGAAATCGCGTCCCGATTTGTCTGACGTCCAACGCGAGGCCGAAGAGATCATCTACTCGCAGAAGTTCACGGGAGCGGCTGCGGACCTTCTGAACGCCAACATCATCGCGCGTGATCTGGGCTTGGCCGACAAGGCTGCGCACGAACACACAAGCCCGGACGGGTCGATGAGCCCGAAGGGCGATGAGGATGCACTTGCAGAAATCAATCGCCGCCTCGATAGCCTCGCTGGGGCCAAAACAAAGAGCTGAGGTTCTCGCAGGGTTCGCGCCCGATGAGCTCAAGTATCTGTGGAGGTTCTGGGCGCGTCCCAACCAGATCGCACCGGAGGGCGACTGGTCGACATGGCTAGCGCTCGCCGGTCGCGGATTCGGGAAGACGGAAGCCGGCGCCCAATGGGTGCGTGAGCGCGTGGCCGATGGCGCACGCAGCGTCGCCCTGATCGCGGAGACGCAGAAGGACCTGGAGGAAGTGATGGTCGCGCGCCTTCTTGCGATCCATCCGCCGGGTGAGCGCCCGCATGTCCGGTTCAAACCCGTGCGCGTGACCTGGCCGAACGGGGCGATTGCCCTGGGGTACAACGGGACCGAGCCGAACCAGCTTCGCGGCCCGGAGTTCGACACCGCCTGGATGGATGAGCTGGCGAAGTACCGATACGCCCGCGAGACGTGGGACATGCTGCAATTCACGATGCGGTCCGGGCAGGACCCGCGCGTATTCGTGACGACGACGCCGCGGCCTATCCCGGTGCTGCGCGAGATTGTCGCCGATCCCTCAACGGTCGTGACCAAGGGGTCGACATTCGACAATGCGGGCAACCTGCCGGCGCAGTTCCTGGAGCGCCTGCGGACCCGGTATGAGGGCACGCGCCTTGGCCGTCAGGAGCTGAACGCGGAAATCCTCGATGACGTACCCGGTGCTCTGTGGACGCGGGACATGATCGAGCAGGCGCGCTTGCAAGGCCAGCTACCGACGATGAGCCGGATTGTGGTCTCGATAGACCCATCTGGCACCGGGGGAGAGGACACCGAGCGCGCAGACAGCGTGGGAATCGTAGTCGCGGGCAAGGGTGTGGACGGTCTGGGCTATATCCTCGCGGATCGCACCTGCGACCTCTCGCCGGCCGGATGGGGCCGCCTGGCGGTCGACGCCTATCACGAGTTCAGTGCCGACCGGATCATTGCCGAGCGCAACTATGGCGGGGCGATGGTCGAGCACGTCATCAGAACGATCGACCGGAAGGCCGCGTACAAGGAAGTCGTCGCCAGCCGAGGCAAGGCCGTGCGGGCTGAGCCGGTGGCCTCCCTCTACGAGCAGAAGCGCATCAAGCATGTTGGCGGTCTCGCCGCCCTGGAGGATCAGATGGTCGCGATGACGCGGGACGGATACATGGGCGACGGAAGCCCCGACCGTCTCGATGCGGCTGTGTGGGCGCTCTCCGAACTCATGCTTGATAGCTACACCTACGGCATGCTGGGGGTCGTGTAGATGCTATTTCTCGACAGGCTCCGCAATCTCGTCACCGGCCTCGGCGGCGCGAAAGACAAGCGCACCGGCAACGAGTTCGCTCTCAACCTGCTCAATCGTCAGCAGCTGGACGCGATGCACCGCAGCGATTGGATGTCGCGCAAGATCGTGGACATCATCCCCCAGGACATGACGCGCGAATGGCGCCGCTGGCAGGCGAGCAAGCCGCAGATCGAGGCGCTGGAGAAGGAAGAGAAGCGGCTGGCCCTGCCGATCAAGGTGACGGCGGCCCTGCAGGCAGCGCGCCTGTACGGCGGGGCTGGCCTGGTCATGGGCATTGGCAATGACGATCCGATCGAGCCGGTCCGGCTGGACAGCATCAGCCGCGGCGATCTGAAATACGCCCACGTCATGACCCGCTACGAGCTCACGGCCGGCGGTCAGATCATCCGCGATGTGGAAAGTGAATGGTTCGGCGAGCCCGAGTATTACAACATCACCCTGGATAACGGGAAGGCCGCGCAGATTCACCCGTCCAGGGTCGTGCGCTTCCTCGGGGCGCCGATCATCAACCGCGACGTGAACCCGGATGGCTGGGGCGATAGCATCCTCCAGATCGTGTATGACGCGGTCCAGAACGCAGCCTCCGCGCAGGAGCACGTAGCCGCGCTCATCCCCGAGGCGAAGGTGGACATCATCCACATTCCCGACCTCGCTGAACACCTCGCGACGGAGGAGAGCACCAAGCGGCTGACCGACCGGATTCAGTACGCTCAGACGATCCAGAGCATCTTCGGCAAGCTGCTTCTGGAGGGGGATGGCAAGACTCAGGGCGAGGTCTGGCAGCAGAAGACGATCAACTTCACCGCCTTCCCCGACCTGCTGCGCCAGTATCTCCAGGTCGCGGCCGGCGCGGCGGATATTCCGGTTACGCGGCTTCTCGGCCAGTCTCCGTCGGGTATGAACGCGACCGGCGAGAGCGACATGCGCAACTACTACGACAATGTAGGCGCTCGCCGGTCCATGGAGCTGGCGCATCCGCTCACGCGGCTTGACGAGGTGCTGATCCGTTCAAGTACCAGCGAGCGCGACGAAGCGATCCACGCGCTCTGGCCGAGCCTGTGGCAGCCGCAGCCCAAGGAACTGGCTGAGATCGCGAAGATGCGCGCGGAGACCAGCGAGAAATACGCGAACATGGCGGTGATGCCGGATGCGGCCTTCTCTCGCGCGGTGCAGAATCAGCTTGTCGAGAGCGGCGACTATCCGGGGCTTGAGCAGGCGCTGGAGGAGTTCGGGAGCGAGCCTGACGACATGGAGGAGCCCGCGCCGGAGGAGGAAGACGAACCGGCCGAGGCTGAATAGCCATGCGCTACAACCTCGCCCGCATGGCCCGCCGCGCTGGCGTGCGCCGCGCTCAGGTGACGCTACGCCCCATCGCCATGCCGGCAGAGATGAAGCGCGACCTCCTGCGGATCATCCGGCGCATTCCGCAACGCTGGCGCACACTCTGGAATGAGCGCATCGAGGCGGTGTACGCGGCCGGGATCGACCAGCTTACCCGCGACGATGTGAGCGACGATATGGCGGAGACACTGCGCACGGCGGAGGCCATTGCGGCGACCATTGTGGTGGAAGTCTCGGCGGAAGTCGCAGAATGGATCGAGCGGGCCGAAGCCTGGCACCGCCGCCGCTGGGTCGCCGCGGTTCAGGCGGGCGCGAAGGTGGATGTGTTCCCCTTCATCGACACGATCGAGCACCGGGCGGACATACAGGCCATGCTCGAGCGCACGACCTCGCTCATTCGAGGGCTGGACGATCAGGCGCGCAAGGATGTCGCGGAGGTCGTCTGGCGCGGGTTCACGAACCAGACACCGCGCCGCAAGGTGGCCAAGCAGATCGCCGAGCGTATCGGGGTGGTGAACAGCCGGGCGCGTCTGATCGCGATCGATCAAAGCCAGAAGATCGCGGCGGACCTGACGCGGATGCGGCAGAAGGAAGCGGGGATTACGCTCTATCGCTGGCGGCATTCGGCCAAGCAGAATTACCGACCGCACCACAAGGCGCGCGACGGCAAGACGTACCGGATCGGAGAGCCCGCCGGTGATGAGCCGGGAATGGCCATCTACTGCGGGTGCCAGGGTGCGGCAGTGCTGGAGATCGAAGACGAATGACCGCCTTCTGGTCTGCGCCGCCCGAATGGCCTGACGAGCGGGTCTTCATCCTCGGCGGCGGGCCGTCGCTCACGCGATTCGACGCGGAGACCATACGGGGCAAGGGCCGCGTCATCGCCTGCAACAATGCCGGGCTCGATCTGGCGCCATGGGCGGACGTGCTGTTCGCTGCGGACGGTCGCTGGTTCGGCTGGAATACGGATCGCTTGCACCTCAATCAAAGCCGCTACCGGGTGACGCGGCAGGATCCTCGCGAAGACTGGTTGCCCTGGCCGGTCCAGCGGGTGCGCCATGACAAGGAGCGCGCTTTATCCGAAGCGCCGGACACCGTGTGCGGGGCCTGCTCCGGCGCCATGGCGGTGAACCTGGCCTACCTGTTCGGGGCTGGCGAAATCATCCTGCTCGGCTTCGACATGCGGCCGGGCAACTACCACGCCAACCACAAGACGCCGGGCCTGCCGCAACACTACGAGAACCAGTTCATTCCGGCCCTCGCGCGCATGGTCGCGGCGCTCGACGCCAAGGGCGTGCGGGTTATCAACGCCACGCCGGGCAGTGCCTTCACGGGCGCGCCCATGGCTGATCTGGAGGCGCTACTGTGATCCACCCGCTCGCCTTCGTGGACGCCAGCGTGACGGTAGGCGAGGGCACGGTCATTCGCCAGTTCGCCAGCGTCACCGGCGGGACCGTGCTGGGCCGGGATTGCAAAGTGTCGCCATTCGCGATGCTTCATGGTTCGACTTATGGGGACAGGGTTGTCATCGGCGCGGGTGTGGCTTGCGGTCCAGGCTTTTTGGTGGGCTCTGACGTTCACATTTGCCCCCAGGTCCTCCTGTCAAACGACGCGTGGCCTTTCGCATCGAAAGAGGGATTTGATTACGGGCGTCTACAGTCTGGCGATGGATATGCGGTCATCATTGACGATGGAGCATTCATCGGTGCGGGGGCAAAAATTATGCCCGGCGTCCGGGTAGGCCGCGGGGCTGGCATCGCCGCAAATGCAGTGGCCAATCGCAATGTGCCTGCTGGAATGCTCTTGCGGCGGTGCGGCGCCCTCTCTCCGGTGCCGGTCGATTGGGCAGAGAGAAGGATGCGATTTGCTCGCAAAGAGGCGGGAAATACTGTATAATGTCGGGCCGACTTGGTGCTGGTAACACCACGCCGACCCTAACCAGCCGAACCTATCAGGAGGTCCGAATGGCTGATGTTTCTTTATGCGTCATTGACGGCTGCATCAATCCCCGTAGCCGAAGCCGGGGAATGTGTAACGCTCATTACCTCCGATTTCTGCGCCGCGGCGATCCTAACTCCGGGCGCACGATGAATGGAGATCAGCAGAAGTACTTGCTCTCTCATATGTGGGATGAGTGCCCGAAGTGGCAATTTCCCAGAATGAAAGACGGTTATGCCCAGATCGTGTGGGACGGTTGCCGCGGCAAGCTGGTCCATCGCATTGTTTGTGAGATTGCGCATGGCCCTCCACCTTCGCCAGACAGCGAAGCAGCGCACGCCTGCGGGCTAGGCCATGAAGGTTGCTTTGGCGCTGCTTGCCTGAGCTGGAAGGACAGGGCGGGAAACATCGCGGACATGGTTGCGCATGGGAACAGCCGGTGGGGCGAGAGATCAAACTGGGCCAAGCTCACGAGGGGGCAGGCGGAAGAGGTGCTTTCTCTGTTGAATGTTCCGAACCGCGTTCTTGCAGATCGGTTCGGCGTCACCACCGATACAATTCAGAACATCAAGACCGGAAAGACATGGCGTCACCTGAAAAGGGTATGATCACGGTCGCAACGCTGTTCTGGGAGCCTTCTGAGCGCTCTGCGCGGTGGTCGCGGGCCTACACGGTCGAATGGGTGGAAAAGCTCTACAGGGGCTTTGCCCGGAACCTGACGGGGCCGTTTCGCTTCGTCGTCTTTACCGATCGTTTGCGCGAGTATGGCGAGCCGATTGAGCAGGAGCTGCTGACCAACCCGGCGCCGGGCTATGGCGACTGCCTTGAGCCCTACCGGCTTGGCGCGCCCATGATACTCGTGGGGCTCGACACCATCGTGACCGGCAATGTCGATCACCTTGCCGAATACTGCCTCACGGCGGATCGGATCGCCTTGCCGCTGGACCCGTATGAGCCAACCCGGGTCTGCAACGGAGTCGCGCTGGTCCCGGCGGGCTGGGAACGGGTGTGGACAGAGCACGATCACAACACCCGCCCGCAAGCGGATATGGAGCGGCTTCGCAGACTGCCGCACGCGGTTCTGGACACGCTTTTTCCAGGGCAGGTGGTCAGCTTTAAAGGCCATGTTCGGGAGCACGGGCTCGGGGACGCACGCATCGTCTACTTCCACGGGCCGCAGAAGGCACCGGAGCTGGATGATCCGTGGATCGCCGAGCACTGGCGGTAATCACATCAGGAGGGCGCCATGCCCCATAAATTCGAGGACGCGGTCTCCATCTCGGGGACGCGGTTCTCGCATTGTTCTGGGAAGGTGATAGAATAAGCGGACCGATGCGGCGTTGGAGCGCCAGCACCGGCCCTAGAGGCAACATGGAGAAGGCCATGCCACCCGTCCCCAAACCCCTATCACAGCTCCTAAATGGCCAGAAGGCCTTTGGCCGCCTTTCGGTCACAGGGGAGGCTCCCGCCCGACGCCGCGCCGGGCGAAAGATAAGGTTCGCGCGGTGTCAGTGCTCATGCGGGGCGACTGTTGATGTCTGGTACCCAAGCCTTTTGAGTGGGAAAACAGAAAGCTGCGGCTGCTTGGCGTCTGAGGTGTCATCAAAGAAGTCGGCTCAGGCCCGCAATAGCTGGACGAGGCACCGGCACGCTTCAAACAATACGATGACCCCGGAGTACAAAGCCTGGGTCGATATGAAGTACCGGTGCGAAACAGAGACCGCCCATAAATACAGCGATTATGGCGGTCGCGGAATCTCGGTTTGCCCGCGATGGGGATCCTTTGAGGCGTTTATGAGCGACATGGGGTCAAGGCCCGGGCGGGGATACTCTTTGGACCGGATAGACAACGACGGGAATTATGAGCCGTCGAACTGCCGATGGGCGACGGCCAAGCAGCAGGCGGCCAATCGGCGCGCGCCCAAGCGCTAAAGGAACCTCACAATGCAGCTCTTTGACACCCTCACGCTGGATGGCGTGCGGAAGACCGCTGACGGCTACCTGGCGGCTGAAGTTCGCGCAGCTCGCGCGGGCATTCAGACCTACCTTGGCGCGGAAGTGGACCCGTCCGGAAAGCGCTTTGCGCCCGACTCTCAGGTGCGCGTCTACCGTCCAGAATCCGAGGTCTTCAACAAGGACTCCCTGCACAGCTTCGCGCATCGCCCGGTCACGCTGGATCACCCACCTGAAGCAGTCACCGCCGATAACTGGCGGCGGTACGCTGTTGGCCAGACCGGCGACGAGGTGGTGCGCGACGGTGAGTTCGTTCGCGTCCCCATGGTCCTCATGGACGCTGCCGCCATAAAGGCCGTGGAAGCCGGCTCTCGGCAGCTTTCTATGGGCTACTCCACTGAATTGAAATTCGAGGATGGGCTTACCCCTCAGGGGGAGGCTTATGACGCCGTGCAAACGGCCCTCTCAATGAACCATCTCGCGGTTGTTCGCCGTGCGCGAGGCGGTCCTGACCTCAAAATCGGCGATGTAGAAGGAGAACCGGACATGCCGGATAACCTAAAAACGGTGGCTGTCGACGGCCTCTCCGTCTCTACGACGGATCAGGGCGCCCAGGCCATCGCGAAACTCCAAGCGGATCGCGATGCGGCCCGCACGGAAGCCACCGAGGCGAAAGATGAGCACGCCAAGGCCCTCGCGGCCAAGGATGCCGACCTCGCCAAGAAGGACGCGGAGATCGACGATCTCAAGGCCAAGGTGCTCGACGCCGCGGCTATGGATGCGGCCGTTCAGAAACGCGCCGATCTGATCGACCGCGCCCGCAAGGTCGCACCCAAGGTCGAAACCAAGGGCCTCACCGATGCGGAAATCCGCAAGGCCGTGGTTACTGCCGTGCGCGGCGCCGATGCGGTCAAGGACAAGTCGGACGCCTATATCGATGCGGCCTTCGATCTTCTCGCCGACGCCAAGCCGAAAAACCCGCTGACCAGTGCCATCGAGCATTCGCAGCAGCAGGACTCCGGCGATCCCGAAGTTCAGCGCGGGGCCGCGTATGACGCGTATCTCGACGGCCTGAACAACACGCAACCCGCGAAGAAGGAGGCCTAACCGATGGCCGTTGTTCAATCCACCTATGCGGCGGGGATGTCGGCGGCTATCGCCGGTCTCATCGCCAACATGGAACAGGCGAATGTCGTCACCCGCCAGGTTCAAGACACTGGCGGCATCGGCTTCGGCAAGGCGGTGTTCCAGGGCACTGCCGATGGCGAAATCACCGAGACGGCTTCGGCCCTGTTCGTCGGCGTGACCGTCAAGGACGTGACCGTCGATAACGCCACCGCCGACACCTACGCCCTGACTGCGAATGCGGGCGTGCTGGAATCGGGCGTCATCTGGGTCACGGCCGGCGATGCCGTCACGGCCGGGGCTGCGGTCTCTGTCGCTGCGGACGGCAACTTCGAAGCCGACGCCAGCGGAAACCAGACCATCGACGCGATCTTCCTGGATTCCGGCAGCGACGGCGACCTGGTTCGCATCCGCGTTCGCTAAACCTGATCGGCCCGCTGTGAAGCGCGCCTTGCCCTCAGAAGGAAACTCACCATGCCCATGGAAATCATGGACGCTCAGTCTGCGCTGAGCTTCGTCACCCGGCAGGCGGCTCACATCGAGCCGCAAGTCTACCAGATCAAATACCCGGACCTGCAGTACACCGACCTTGTCCCGATCGACACTTCGGCCGGCGAATGGGCCGATACCGTCGAGTTCTACTCTTCGGACAAGGTCGGTGAGGCCAAGTGGTTCAACCACACGGCCCGCGACGTACCGCGCGCGGATGTGACCCGCACCCAGCACTCGCACAGCATCGAGATGGCCGCCATCGGCTACGGCTACACCCTGGCCGAAATCGGCAAGGCGTCCCGTCTCGGCATCAACCTGTCGGCGGATCGGGCCATGTCCGCTCGCCGCGCCTACGAAGAGTTCGTGGACTCGATCGTCTTCAACGGTGACACCGGCAAGGGCTGGACCGGGCTTTACAACGACGCCAACGTCAACGCCGCGAATATGGCCAACGATGGCACGGGCGATTCCCGCCTGTGGTCTACGAAGACCCCGACCCAGATCCTCCGCGACATCAACGAGGGTTTGACGGCGGTAGTCACCGGCACGCGCCGCACCGAGATCGCGGACACGCTGCTCCTCCCGCTGACGGGCTACACCTACATCGGCTCCCAGCCGATGAGCGTGGAAAACCCGAACATGACGATTCTGCAGTTCGTCCTGCAGAACAACATCTACACCGCGATGACGGGCCGCCCGCTGACCATCAAGGTCGGCGATGGCCTGGAGGATGCGGGTTCGGGCTCCACCGGCCGCATGGTCGCGTATCGCAAGGACCCGCAGGTGCTGAAGCTGCACCTGCCGGTTCCGCTGCGCTTCCTGCCCGTGTGGCAGACCGGGCCGATGGCGTTCGAGGTTCCGGGCTACTTCCGCCTGGGCGGTCTCGAAATCCGCCTGCCGGGCGCCGTCAAATATCGCGACGGCCTCGTGGGCTAAACCAGACGCATGAGGGCGGGTGCTTCGGCGCCCGCCCTTGTGTTTCCCCGGCCGGCGGTTGGCGCTGGCCCGGCAAGCACAAGGAGCCTGTCATGCCCCTCTACACCGTGACCAATAACCGCCCAGCCGGAACGTGGTCGATCATCACCGCGCATGGGACGAAAACCGTGGCAGCGGGCCAGTCCGGCGAGTTCGAGATGAGCGAAGCCGAAGCGAAGAATGGCGAGGCCGATCGTGTCGTCATCAAGGCGAAGGGCGATGCGTTACCCGCCGGCGAGAAGGGCGCAGAGGTTTTCGATCCTCGCCAGGATGAAGCGCCGGCTGACGACCTGACCGCCCTGCGCACCGAATACGAAGCGAAGGTCGGCAAGAAGCCTTTCATGGGCTGGAAAGCCGACATGCTGCGCCAGAAGATCGCCGAGGCTGAATAATGGCCTACACGCAGCCGGACGCCGCAGCCTTCAAGGCCCGCTTCCCAGCCTTCGCCGCGGTCGATGATGCTGTCATCACCTCGGCGATGGCGCGGGCGCGGCGGTTCGTGGACGATTCCTGGATCGAAGACGACCGGGCGGAAGCCGAGCTTTTGAGGTGCGCTCACGACCTGACAATGGACGGGATCGGCGCGACCCGCGAAGCTCAGCTCTCCGGCTTCAAGAAGCTCAAGCTCGACACGCTGGAGCTGGAGCGTGAGGCCAACAGCGCGGCGCCGGGCTCGCTGAAATCGACCACCTACGGGGCCAGGTTCCACGAGCTGCTCAAGCGCTCGCATCCCGGTGTAAAGGCGATCTGATATGGCCGGACTTCTGGATGGTGATTTGCAGGCGGTGTTCGGGAGCGTGTTCTCTCCGCTGCTTCTCGACGCGACCTTGCACAAGGCGACGATCACCGAAGACGGATCGGGTGGGTGGAGCTCGGGCTTCGCTGACAATGCCGTGAAGGCGATGGAGAAGAAGCACTCGGCGGTCTATCGCGCGAAGGCCGGCATCCCGTCGAAGGACATCAACGTGATCGTCATGCAGCACGGGTCCGGCCTCAGCGAAATCGACACCGAAGACGAGATCACGATCCGGGGCGTGCGCTACGCGATCAAGGCCCCGATCGATCAGGATTCCGCTCAGGCGGCCTGGGACTTCTGGGCGACCCCGAAAGCCGAGCCCGCCTGATGGTCAAGATCACAGGTCAGAAGCGCCACTCCAAGCGCCTCAAGGCCATGTCCGGCCAGAAGATGATCCAGAATGTAGGCCGGGCGATCTTCGCGGGCTCCGATGAGGTGAGGGTGGAAGCCCAGCACCTGATCTCGCAAGGCTCTGTCCAGGGCAGGAACCATGTGCCGTCCCGGCCGGGCGAGCCGCCGAACTGGGATACGGGTGTGCTCGCAGGCGGGATCACGAACCGCAAGACCGGCGCGGTGAGCGCTGAAACCGAAAGCAGCGCGCCCTACAGCCTTCCGCTGGAAATTGGCAGCGCAAAGATGGCGGAACGCCCATTCATGCGCCCCGCCGCGAAGAACAAGCGCCGGCGGATCGAACTTCTGGTCGGATCGGCCGTCAACATCGTCATCAGGAGGGGATAGATGCCCTGGTTCATGTTCGAGCAAGACTTCGATCATCGCTTCGCGCCACGCGCGTTCAAGGCGTACAAAGCGGGTCAAACCGTGCTCGTCACCTCAGAATGCGCCAAAGCCGCCGAGGAAGCGGGCAGGGGCAAGCGCGTGAAAAAGCCGAAGGCCACGAGCCCGGAAACGGACGAAGGCGCCGTAGCCCCCTTTCCTGCGGCTTCTGAGCGCGTGACGCTGCACGATACGGGCGAGGGCGATGGCGAAGGATCATAGCCTCGCGCTGAGACAAGCCATCGTCACGGCGCTGCGGGCCGATGCCGGTGTCTCTGCTATCGCCGGAGCCCGCGTCTACGGGATGCAGGTGCCCGATGGTGCGGCCTGGCCTTTCATCCGCTACGGCGCCCCTCTTACGAGCATCTACGAAAGCTCATGCTCGCAAGGCTCTGACAGCGACGTGACGCTGCACGCCTTCGCGAAGGGCCCGGGCGAGGACGATTGCGCGGAACTGGCCGCCGCGGTCGCAGATGCGCTCGCATCGGATAATCTTCCTCTAGCGGACGGACTCGGTCTCGTCTCGCTGGACTGGATCAGCACACAGATCCTCGAATAC
This sequence comes from Marinicauda sp. Alg238-R41, assembly GCF_947331485.1. NCBI lineage: Bacteria > Pseudomonadati > Pseudomonadota > Alphaproteobacteria > Maricaulales > Maricaulaceae > Marinicauda > Marinicauda sp. Alg238-R41. Next base: position 1,756,060 of record NZ_CAMZOJ010000001.1, read on the forward strand.
CCCGAAGAGGACGGCTTCCGGGCCGTAATCCGCTTCCAGATCGTCACCGAGGAATAACCGGATACCGGCGAAAGCCGGTTGCGCCCATCGAACACGCGCTCTGGGCAGGCGCGCACCGGCACCGTCGGGAGACGGCGCCCTTCCTCTAGCGGGAGCCCCCATTATGGCTATTGCGACTTCCATCAAGTTCGGCAAGCAGGCCGTCCTCCTCGGAGACGGCGCCACGTCCGAAGTCTTCACCGCCCCGTGCGGTATCACCTCGCTCACCAAGTCCACGAATGTGGAGGTCAGCGAGACCCAGATTCCCGACTGCGACGACCCCGATGCTCTCAGCCAGGTCGTCATTGACGAGATCGCCCGCTCCAAGACCCTGTCCGGGTCGGGCACGCTCTCGACCGAGGCACTCGATACCTGGCGCGACTGGGACGATGCCGGCGGCGAGAAGAACGTGCGCTGGTTCACCGATCTCAGCGCAGGCGACGGCGGCGGCCACTATCAGGGCGCCGGCATCCTGACGAGCTTCGAAGAGACCGGCGAGCGCGGCGGGCGCTGGCAGGTGTCGTTCGAAATCCGCATCTCCGGCCCGTTCCCGTTCACGGCGGCTTCGTAGGCCCATGAACACCTCTGCTGAGATCGCGCTGCAGTTCGGCAATTCGGGGGAGGACGGGTATTTCTTCGCCCTGAAAGCCCGCCAGATCGAAGAGCTGCAGCGCAAGTGCGGCCCGCTCGGGGAGATCGCCACGCGGCTCCTCGGGTCGAGCTTCATGAGCTGGCAGTTCCGCTTTGAGGACGTGGCCGAGACCATCCGGCTCGGGCTGATCGGCGGCGGCATGGCCCCCACCGAAGCCCGGCAGGTCGTCGACACCTACGTCGACGTCAGCCGCCTGGACCCGCCGGGCGATCCCAGCTCGCCGCTCGCCGTCGCGAAGTCCGTGATCGCGGCCGTGATGTTCGGGATGGAAGAGATCACCGATCCGGGAGACGATAAGCCGGGAAAGACGAAGGCCGGGGCGGGTTCGTCGACGTCCCGGCGTACCGCGCGTCCTTCTTCGAAGCCGGAATAGACCCGCGCGCCGTGGATTCCATGTCGCTCTATGAACTGGCTTCCATGGGCGACCGGCTGCGCAAGAAGCACGGCGGTGACAAGGAACCCATGAGCGAGGACGAATACGGGGCCGTGCTCGAACGGCTCAAAGGGTTGCCGGGGGTGAGGGTTTAGGAGGCTACTTAGGCGTTTCCAGCTTCACCTCACCGTAGCCGCACGCGGCGCACTTGAGGTGCCGATTCTTGGCTCCGAGATCGCCCAGGGTCGCATGGGGCTCGGTCTTCTCTGTGCGGAACTCCAATGCCCCGCAGGACGGGCACGCCTGCCCAGGCGCTTTGTTCAGCCGCTCCTCAAGCGAGGCGATCCGAGCCTCCAGGGCCGGCACCTTCGCCGCGTTCTCGCGCATCTCGCGCCAGACCGCCCAATGATCGAGAATCCCTTTGATATCTGAAAGGCCCAACGCCATGACCCATCCCCCTGTGACTGAGCAAACGAACGCCGGACTGTCCCGGCCCGCGCCGAATGTTGAAGAAATCCGCGTGGAAGGCGAGTCAATTCTCGTCTGCAAGGATGGCCGGGAAATCGCGCTCGACCTTAGCGACGAGGCGGCCCGGCTTCTCGTCGAGACCATTCTCGTCACGCGCTTTGCAGGCCGGTTCCGGCTTAGCTGGATCAACGGGTGAGGGTTTAGTCCTCAGGCTCGTCGAAATCCGATTCCTTGATGAACCCGCGCCTACTCAGGTCAACAAGCATAAGCGTGCGGATAGTCTCCGGTCGCGAGCGCGGCTCCTCCATGGTTTCTATGTAGCGATCCAGAGCGTGAAGGAGATACGGCGGGAGGCGCACCGTCACGGGGGTGGAGTTGACCCGAGGTCGCCCACCCCTGCGTTTTTTAGTTTCTGACATTGACAACCTACTTTCGCGAGGTCATGTTGATGATGTCAGAAACATAGCGGGCCGAGCAAGAGGCGGCAACCTCAAACCCGGCCCTGACCCACACGCGACCTACAGAGGAGATCGCAATGTCGGCTAACTTCCCTTCTAGCCTTTTCGCCGATCCGGTGCCAGCCGGAGCCCTTCAACATCCCAACCTGCGCATCCAGCCGGTGCTCTGCGATGCAATGGAGCCGACTTACCGTCGGGGTCGCGATTACGTGATGGTGGTTCCGACCGAGCAGTATCACTACCCGACGCTCTACGTGCTGGAAATGAACGGGGCGGCTGTCGTCCGCCGCGTTGAAGGCCGCCTCGACGGGCGCATTCACGTGATGACCGACCGCAAGGAGTACAGCGACTATTTCCTCACCCGCGAGGAGTTCGAAACCGCCGTGCTTGGAATCGTCGTTGCCGATGTCGTCGTCCGCGATGAGAACCTCATCCGAAAGGCGGTGTCCTGATGGTCGCGAAGAAGGCATCCGAAACGCTTGAAATCTCCCCGCTCAAGCAGGGCAGGATCAAGCTCCGTCTGATCGGCGCCACGCCGCTCTATTTCAACGCCATGAGCGCGAAGGCCAAGCGGTCCTTGCTCATCGGCGGAGGCAAGAAAACCGCCGCTCAGAGGCGCGAGATCAAGCACGACCCCGAAACCGAATATCGCTCCAGCGTTCACACCCAGGAGCAGGGCGAAACGCTCCTGTGTTTCCCCGCGCCCGGTGTGAAGTCAGCGATGGCGACGGCGGCGCTTGAAACCGAGGGCGTGAAAAAGACCAGCGTTCAGCGGCTGATCTTTATGCCGCAGCGCTACATTCCGGTGTGGGGCAAGCCGTACCTGAAAATGGACGTGGTTCGGAACTCCGATGTGAACCGGACCCCGGACGTGCGCACGCGGGCCTACCTCCCACGCTGGTGTGCTGAGGTGGAAGTCGCGTTCGTCATGCCGGCGCTGAGCACTTACGCCGTGGCGAGTCTGCTCCAGAATGCTGGTGCCATCTGCGGCATCGGCGACTTCCGCCAGGAGAAAGGCCGGGGCGCATTCGGCACCTTCACCGTCGCCGGTGAAGATCTGGGCGAGTTTCAGGAGGTCTGGGACGAAATCACCGCTGAGGGCCGTGCGGTTCAAAAGGCGGCAATGGACGAACCCGAGCTGGCCGATCTCGACACTGAGGAGCTTATGGCCGTCCTGAACGAAGAGCGCCAGCGGAGGGTCGCATAATGGCGAAATTCACAAAGGCGGATCGTCAACGCATCATCGACGGCTATCTCGGCGCTACGGGCCGGAATCAGTTCGTTCCCGGCGAGTTCGTGGACTGGCTCTCCGGCCAGCCCGACCATGAAGCCTACGGCTGGTTCTTTGGAAAGGACGACGCGGAGGCGGCGCGGGAATATCGCATCGATCTTGCGCGCCAGATGGCGAGCGGCTTGCGTATCGTTTCGCAGGTTTCTTCGGCGCGCTCCACGAGAATGAAGGTAGCGACGCGGGAGTTCCCGGCGTTGATCTCGCCAGTGGCGGGACGCAAAGGCGGGGGCGGATATACGTCGTTTGACCCTCACGACACCGGAGACAGGTCTGAGCTGTTGCGCCAGGGCGCGGTCTCGCTCCGGTCGTGGCTGAACCGCTATCGCGGCGCGGCCGAAATGGCTGGCGTGAACGTCTCGCAAATTGAGACGATTATTGCTAAGATCGAAAAAACGACAGGCCAGAAAGCGGCCTGATCTACACCGCGTTCGACGGCGGGATACAAGGTAGTCGTACACGGCGGTCTAGGAATGGCGGGGTCAGAAGCGGTGAGGCGAGGCTCGGCCAGGCGGTCATGGTGAGGTAAGTCGAAGCACGGCACGGCAAGTTATGGCGGTCATGGTGAGGTCAGGTATGGCCCGGCCGGGCATGTCATGGTCAGTCAAGGGGAGGCCGCTCTTTCGGGGGCGGCCTCTTTTTATGCGTCATCTAGTTCGGCCATGCCGCAAGAGACAATGCCGTCGCGGGCGGTCGGGATGGATAGACTCCACCGGACAGTCTTGCCATCGGCCGCGACTATTTCGACACTTCCAACGGGTGGTTGCTCATCCAGCGCACAATCGATGCGCGTTTCAATGTCAAGACCAGACCCGTTGATGATGCGGCCGGAAACGCGCCACGGGGCTCCGTCTTCGCGGCTCGCCTGATCCACGTGCAGTTCGACCAAGTTCCACTCAACGAACTCTCCAGGCGAAACATAGGCCCCGTCGGCGGGGCGGTTCGGCTCCGAACACGCCGCCAAGAGCAATAGCAAGACCAGTATTCGCACCGCTGCCTCCATTCAATGGGCGCAGACGCTGCCCCATGCGCGCCAGGTGCGCAAGTCAAAAACTACCCGAGATTTTGTAATGAGGTGCGCCAATGGCTGCTTTCACAGCGGACAAAGTTGTCGTGGAGCTGCAAGCCAAGATCGATGATCACGTCCGAAATTTTGATCGGGCGGAGACCAAGTTTGATCGCAACATGCGCCGCATCGAAGGTTCGGCCCGCCGCACAGAGAACAATAGCCGGAAGGCCATGCAGGGGGTTGCGGGCGGCCTGCGGTTCGCGACTGCAGCGGCCGTCACATTCTTCGCCGCCATGGGCGGGCGCGAGCTTATCCAGACCCTTGATCAGATCACGCTCGTCGAATCTCGCATCCGCCTCTACAGCGACAGTGCGGAGGAGGCTGCGGAGACCACGGAACGGCTGCGTGGCGCGGCCACCGAAATGGGCGTCGGCTTCGAGAGCATGGCCGAGATCTTCGCCCGCCTGGCGCCGGCACAAGAGAAGCTGAACCTCAACGCGCGTCAGATGGAAAGCATCGCACGCTCGGTTGGTGCCGCAGCAATCATCTCGGGTGCGACGCAGCAGGAGGCCGCTTCTTCCACGATCCAGCTGTCTCAGGCGTTCGCGTCCGGCGAGCTTCGAGGTGAGGAGCTGCGAAGCGTGATGGAAGCCATGCCGCGCGTGATGCGCGTGCTCGAAGACCGCCTTGGCAAGACGACCGGCGAGCTTCGCGAGATGGCGGAAAAGGGTGAGCTGACTGCGGACATCGTGGCGAACGCGCTGCTCGCTTCTGCGCAGGAACTCAACGGCGAGCTTGCGGACTTGGACGATACTGTAGGGCGCGCCTCTCAGGCGTTCGGAAACGAGTTCGTGGCCGCGCTCAAGGCCGTGGACGATCAGCTAGGTGTCACCACAGGACTAGCCGCGATACTTCGCGATGTTGCCGAGGGCCTGCGAGCTCGCCGCGTCGGACTGGACCTTGGGAGCACCGAGGAAGAACTGCGCACTCAGCTATCGCTTGTCGGGGAGCTGGCAGGTCAAGTGGAGCGGCTCGCGCAGGATCGCAGCAGGGTTCGCTCACAATATGCGGGCGGTCGCGTTGACCGGGCGCGGCTGATCCTCGGCAATGATGTTGTCGAGCAGATTGAGGACCAGCTGAACGAAGAGGGAATTGGCTGGGAAACGATATTCGGGAACTTCGCTGGTGACGAAGAGGCGATGCAGCAGCGCCTGTTGCGGCTGCTTGGCCCCCTTCGCGAGGCGGCCGAACAAATCCGAGAGGAGCTGCGCAGGGTAGAGGAATCCGCTGACGATGCGGGTGCGTCATTCACTCCAGAGACATCGCCCGAAAACCAAGACCGCCGCGAACGCATCCGCCTCCAGAACGAACTGGCCGAAGCGCAGGCCCGCGCCGATCACGATCATGTACAGGCGCTGGAGGATCAGCTCGATACCCTGGCCCGCGCTGCGACCTACGAAAAGGCCGGATATGAGCGCGCTCAGGCCCGCGCGCTGGCCGAACGCGACCAGGCTAGCTTTGCCGAGGCGCGTTCCGAGCTGATCGCGCGCGAGGTCCGCGAGCTCTCGCGCGCCGCGGAGCTGGAGGCTGCACAGACCGGCGAGAACTTCGCTCAGGCCCGGCAGCTTGAGCTTCAGGAGGAGCTTCGCGAGCGCATCCTCGCCTATCAAAACGCAGGCCTCGCGACCGAAGAGGCGCTGGCGCAGGCGATGGCCGACATTGCCCTTCTCGAACGCGCCCGCGTACAGGCACAGCAACGCGCCCTGGAAAATGCGAGCCTCGAGCATCGCATCCGCGTGGCATCCCTTTCCGGCGCTCGCGATCTTACGCGCGAGCTTGAGGCGCAGCAGGCCATTCGCGAACGCGCTCGACGCTATCAGGATGAGGGCGGCCTCGATGCGGATTCCGCGCGCGATCGCGCCACCCGTGAGGTCAATGCGGAAGAGACCGCCCGCCGCTACGGCGAGATGCGTGACGTGTTCGCCCGATCCTTCTCCGATGGCATCCGCGCGGCCCTGTCCGGGGATCTGAAGAACTTCCTGTCCAACAGCTTCGGCACCATTGCAGACGAGGCGTTCCGCAGGCTGGGCGAACAGCTTTTCGACGCGTTTTTCGATGCGCCGGCTGATATTGCCAAGGCATCGGCGGAAGGTGCGGCCAAGGGTACGGCTGCAGCGGCTCCAATGGGTGCGGCTATCACCACGTCCGGTGCGACGGCTGCGGCGGCGATGGGACAGGCGATCACGGCAGCAGGTCTCGCGGCCGCACAGGCCATGGCGGCGGCTGTCGCTTCCGGTGGCGGCGGGGGCAAGGTCGGCACTGTGGCGAAGTTTGCGGCGGCAATTGCGGGCGGCGGCAAGCCTCTACCGGGCAAGGCGCGTGGCGGGCCGGTGACGGCGGGCACGGCCTACATGGTCGGGGAGAAGGGGCCGGAACCGTTCATCCCGAAGACCTCGGGAACGATCATTCCAAACGGCGCGCTGAAAGCGCTTTCAGACAACCGCCCCGCCCGCATGGGTCCGATCACGATCAAGCTGGAAGCGGTGGAGGGACAGATGTTCGATCTTCGTGTCCGCGACATTGCCGGCCCCATGGCAGCTCAGGCATCGGTGACTGCAATCAAACAGAACCGCGCTGACCTCGCCAGCCTGCGCAAGCGCCAGACCCGGAGCCTTGGCCGATGAGCTTTATCGACCTGCCGACCGGGTGTGTGGAGGACTGGACCCCGCGCCTGACGCCGCGCCCGTCTCGCGCCCGCGATTCCCAGGGCTTGCCGCGTGGCAATATCAACCAGCTCGGCAAGGTCTGGGCGTTCGACGTATCTCTGCACGCGATGACGCAGATTGATGCGTTGAAGTGGATCGCCGAGCTGAACGACAATACCGGAGACGGCCACCGCTGGGTCATCGATCAGGGCTCGCTCATTTCCGGGTCCGAGGGAGCGCCGCTGGTAGCGGGCGGTTCGCAGCTCGGCACGTCGCTGGACATTGATGGCGTGACGAACGGTATGGTGATCCCGCAAGGGGCTTTCATCTCGATCATCACGGCAAGCAAGCGGTACGTCTATCAACTCGCTTCTCAGGTGACTGCCAGCGGAACCGGGACGGCAACGCTGGCCTTCAACACGCCCATGCGGGTGAGCCCGGCAGATAACGATGTGGTCGAGATCGCTGCGCCGAAGATCGAAGGCTTTGTGGATTTCGACGGCATGAGCTTTGCCCGCCGCCGCCGCTTCGTCAGTGGCGGGGCGCAGTTCACGATCACGGGGGCGCGCTGATGGCCAGCTTCGATGCCCTGAACGTCACCGCTTGGCAGGCGGCCAACCCGCATGCCTTCCTCGCAATCGAGCTGGAATTGCCAGACGATGTGACCTTGCGCCTGACCTCCGGCGGAACGGTCGTGTTCGACAGCAAGACCTTCTCTCCAGAGCATGCCGATTTCGGCGTCTTCGCCTCTGTCGGTGAATTTGAAGACGGCGAGGTCAACGAAGCGACTAGCCCGGCGATTGGCTTTGAGCCGTTCACCGATGCCGGGACGGCCGCCCTGACCGCCGCAGAGGCGCAGGGCTCGCCGTTTACGGTCTGGTGGGGGCAGATCAACCCCGCGACCGGCGCCGTCATCGGCACGCCGCCCGCCTATGCCAGTGGCCGGCTCAACGTCTCGACGCCATCCTTTGGCGAGGCCTCGCGCACGCTCACCATATCCACCTACACCGAAGAGCAGTTCCAGTTGATCTTCGAGGGTGTCCGTCTCGGCGATCACTCCGTCATCGCGCGCACCATGCCTGACACGACCCGCAAAATCTACTGGCGGATGAGCCAACCCTATCCGGCAGGACGGGGCGGCAGCCGTCCGCCGAACCAGGGCGGCGGCCCCGGCAACCTCCTGCTCAAATAGGCTCGCTTCATGGCAAAGTCTGAGAATGCCCTGCTGGTCCGCCAGCGGGTGGTGCGCGCCTGTCTGGATCGCTTCGACAAGAAGCCGCGCCAGTACGGCTCCGTGGATTGCGTGAAGAGCACTGCCTTCGTGCTGCGCAAGGCGAAGGTGAAGATCCCCATGCTCAAGGGCAAGACCTACGGCTCGCGCGGCAAGGCCAAGGCCCTGCTAGACGAGACCGGCTATGCGTGCCTTGTCGAGTGCATTGACGCGCTGGGGCTGGAGCGCATCGCGCCTCTGGCCACGCTGCCTGGCGACATCATCGCGCTGCCCGTCCCTGACAGCGACCCGTTCGGGGCTTCGCTCTTCATCGTCCACACGGCGGGCGCACACCGCGCCTTTGGCTTCGATCCCATGACCAGTTGTTTCGAGGTCGGCCTTCCTGACCTGTCCGCATGTCTGGCTGCCTGGAGGGTTCCGCATGGCTGATCCGATCAGCGCGACCTTTGCCGCTATCGCCGCCGCCGCCACGAGTGCGACTGTCGCAGTGACCGGGAGCGCTGCGCTCGCCGCGGCCATCGGCAATGCCATCCTGAGCGCCGGAGCCTTCCTCGCATCGTTCAATGGCGCGCTTCTGGCCGCCAATATCGCCGCGGCCATACTGCTCTCACCCAACGTGAATGTGGAGGGCAGTCCAACAGAGTGGCGGCCCGATGCCAATGCCGGGATTCCGGTGGTCATCGGGCGGGCGGCTACGGCGGGCTCCATCATCCACATGGATGAGCACGGGCCGGACAATCGCTATCTCACGATTGAGAACCTGCTCAGTGCCGGGCCGATTGACGCTATCGAGAGCTTCCAGGCGGATCGCGTGGCGGTGTCGTTCAGTGGGACCGGCGCGACCAGCCCGAGCGACTATGCCAGCAAGATGTGGCTCTCCACCTCGCTCGGCTCCAAGTCGCAATCGACCGCCATTTCCATCGGCGCCCTGCCGCACGGGGACCCGAGCCTTGCTGGCTGGGGATCGGGCTCGATTCTTCCTGGCCTCGCGCACACGCTCTGGACACTCTACCAGGACAGCAAGTTCAAGAGCTATCCTCAGGGCGCCCCGGACCCGCTGCACATCATCCGTGGCGTCAAGGTCTATGACCCGAGGAAGGACAGCACCTATCCGGGCGGTTCCGGCTCCCACCGGCTGGACGATCCCGACACATGGGAGTTCAGCAAGAACCCCGGCCTGCACGCGATTGCCTGGTCTCTTGGCCACACCTTCACCGATCCGAACACCGACAAGGTGTTTCGCGTCGGCATCGGGTGTTCGGCGTCAGGCATTCACTGGCCGGCCTTCGTTGAACTCGCCAATGTCTGCGATGCGAACGATTGGGAGGTCTCGGCAGTCCCGACCAGCTCCGATGACAAGCACCAGGTCCTGAAGGCCATCCTCCAGGCCGGTGGGGCTCGCTATGCCAGCCTTGCCGGTAAAGTCTCCTGCATCGCACGCACGCCGCGCACCAGTGTTGCCACCGTGTCGGTGGCCGATACCGCCGGGCCGTTCGAGATCGACGTCAATGCCGACCGCCTGACCCGGCGCAATACGATCACTCCGCGCTGCGTCCAGGAAGACCACGACTGGCAGATGACGCCGCAGGACGCGGTGACAGTGGCCGAGTACGTCACCGCAGATGGCGGGTCGCTGCCTCAGTCGCTCGACTTCCCGTATGTGGCCGTCGCGCCGGCCAGCACGAACAAGGACCAGCCGCGCCAACTGGCCGCCTACGCCATGCTCGACAGCCGCGAGAGCATCGTAGGAACCGTCCCGTTCCGCCCGCACATGGCGCAGGTCGAGCCCGGCGACATCTTCACCGTTGACGAACCCGGCTACCTGCTTGACGGCGTGGAACTGCTCTGCCTTCAGCGCACGATCGATGCGGCCAACAATGTGGTGCAGCTCACTTTCGTCAGCGAAAGCGATGGAAAGCACGATTACGCGCTCGGGCGCACCAACACGCCGCCGACCCCGCCGGGCCTGACCGCGCCGGACATTCGTGATGTGCCCCCGCCGGTCGTGGGAGATTTCAACCCGAGCGTCCCGCCGAACCGCAAGACGCCGACCATTCGTGTCGATATTCCAGAACCGCCCGAAACGCCCAATCCGGGCCAGATCATCCTGATCCGTCCGCCGAACGACCCCGGCACCGGCAGTGCGTGGGAGAATCCGCAAGCCGGGTGGGAAATGGTCAGCCCGCAGCTCGACGTCTCCGTGACGTCCTGGGAGATCACCGGGCTGGAGCCGAACACGGCCTACGAGGTCGGCATTCTCTATGTCAGCCAGTTCGGGATATTCAGCCCCGTCACGAGCCTTGGCACCTACACCACCGGCGATCTTGTCGCCGACGCCGTGGGCGATTTCGACTATGAGCGGATCGCCGCGCTGATCGACGAGCTGCTCAGCGCGGTCAAGACCCAGGAGCTGGCCTCCGTCCGGGCCATGATCGATGAGGCGCGCGCCCGCCAGGGCGTCGATCGCAAGGCGGTCAATCTCTTCACGACCGAGCGCGAAGAGCGGATCACGGCCGACACGGCGGTCCTGGAGTTCACGACCACCCAGATCAGTGCGGTCGATGAGGCGATTGCCGGCATCGAAACCTATACCGCCACACTGGCGAGCGACCTGGAAGCAGAGACCACGAACCGCACCACGCAGTTCAGCGCGCTGAACAACTCGGTGGCGACCCTCTCCAGCCAGTACAGCACGCTGGCCAGTGACGTGTCCTCGCAGGCCTCGATCGTCACGGGCCTGTCGGCGACGGTCGGCGGGCTGGACAGTGACGTCACGGCCCTCACGACAGACGTGGCGGCGGTGCAGGCGAGCGTGGAATCGTTGGAGGCAACGCGTCTCATCGGCGTGCAGGCGGGCTCGGGATATGCCGGTGTCCAGTTCAGCGCGCGCCAGAGCGACGGTCAGGCCTCGTCCGATATTCGTCTTGCCGCGCAGAAATTCGGCTTCGCGACCTCCTTCGAGGGCAAGGGGTTCGAAATCGATGCAATCGACGGCTACGACCGGAACTATTCAGCGAGTGGTACCAAGACGCGCGAGAATGATTGGAACACCGGCCATGAACAGAGGTGGAAGCCAGATGGAACCCTGATCTGGGACACGGAGCAAGGCGGCCTACTACTCGCCGGCCTGCCGAATGAGGCGACCGCGCAGATCGGCAATCGGGGCTCGGATAATAACGTTGCGGCGTCCGGATGGACTGCTGTCGCCAGCTCCTCGATATCGGGCATGCACCCGGTCGGGATCGTCATGGGAAGCGGATATTTCGGGGTCGAGACCTCGGCGGCCACGGTCGGAAGCTGGCGCCTGCGCCTGACCAAATCGGGCAGCTCGGAAACCATCGCCTCCGGTCAGTACCAGACCCACAAGCCCAACCCCGCCGACCCGGCCTATGGCTCGGTCGATTTCAGCCGCGCCGCCGCAACGCCTTTTGGCGGCGACTGCACGCTCTGGCTCGACGTTTTCGCCAGCGGGACGGTGGTGTTTGGCGAAGTCACGCTCTCCCGTCTGCCCGGCTCATAGACCAGGATCACTCGATCATGAACAATCTCGACAATGCGGCCTTTGCCCCGGCCTTTCTGGATGTGCTGGCCCGGTTCAAGGCCGACGACATCACCGAAGCCGAGGCGTCGGCGGAGACGCTGGCGCTGCTCAATAGCTGGTACACCTATCCCGGCACGGTCGCAGAGCGCCTGGCCGGCTTCCTGCGCTCGATCGAAGGCTTCATCGTCACCGATGGCGTGCCCTCCGATGCCATCGGCCAGAACGGGCAGTTCGCACTCGATGAGGCCTCGGGCAATCTCTACGGGCCAAAGGCAGCCGATAGCTGGGGCTCGGCCATTCTTGATCTGAAGGGTGATAGCGCATACCAGGTCGCGGTGTCCGAAGGCTTTGTCGGGACGGAAGCGGAATGGCTGGCCTCCCTGGTCGGGTCGCAAGGTCTGGCCGCAACGATTGAGGTCGGCACGGTCACGACCGGGGCCGCTGGGTCGTCGGCCAGCGTCACGAATAGCGGTGACGAAAACGATGCGGTTTTCGACTTCACCATTCCGCGAGGCGACAAGGGCGACGCGGCCACGATCACGGTGGGAACGATCACCACCGGCGACGCAGGCACAAGTGCGACGGTGACCAACGCAGGTACGAGCGCGGCGGCTGTGCTCGATTTCACGATCCCGAAGGGCGACAAGGGAAACACCGGAGATGCCGCGACCATTGCCGTTGGCACGGTCTCCACCGGGGCTGCAGGCTCGTCGGCGACTGTCACGAACTCCGGCACATCCGGGGCCGCTGTCTTCGATTTCGAAATCCCGCAAGGGGTGGCGGGCGAGGCGGCTACCATTGCGGTCGGAACCGTCACGACCGGCGCGGCGGGAAGCTCTGCCAGCGTCACGAACTCGGGCACCGCCAATGCGGCCGTTTTCGATATTGCTATCCCCAAGGGTGACAAAGGCGATGCGGCCACCATCGCAATCGGCACGGTCACCACGGGCGCGGCTGGCTCTTCGGCCAGTGTAACTAACTCGGGTACGAGCGCGGCAGCGGTCTTCGATATTACGATCCCTCGCGGCGACACCGGCGCGACCGGCTCCTTTGCCAACGACTTTGAAGGCGCGTGGGATAGCGGAACCGCCTACACGGGCGGGGAAATCGTCACACACGATGGCGAGACCTGGTATGCTGAGGCGGCCAGCACGAACGTCACGCCCGGAACCGACGGCACGAAGTGGAGCAAGCTGGCCGCCAAGGGCGCGGACGGGGCCGGGGCGGGCACGGTCACGAGCGTTGGCGTCACCGGCACGAGCGGTCACGGCATCACGTCAGCAGGCGGCCCGATCACCAGTTCGGGGACAATCACGCTCAGTGTGGATGCTTCGGCGCTCAAGTCTCACATTTCGCTCGATCAGGTAAGCAATACCTCCGACGCCGACAAGCCGGTCTCGACCGCACAGCAAACTGCACTAGATGACAAGGTAGATGAAGCTGACCTAGGTGCAGCCAATGGTGTTGCTACCCTCGACGGGGACGGCAAGCTCAATCCTGACCAAATCCCCGATGGGATCGGGGGCCTCAAGGGCGTCACGGTATCAGGGAGCGGGACTCTGAGCGCGGGGGAGAGCGCGATCATCGACGCTTCGGGCGGTACGGCAACCCGCACGCTCCCGGCCACTCTGGTTGATGGTGACCAGTTTGTCGCCAAGGCACGCGGCGGCTCCGTACAGGTTCCGCATGGCACACATACTATTCGTTACCAAGGCGTTGCAGTCGCCGGGGACGGGGTTCTGATCGCTGACGGCGAAACCTTGCACCTGCAAGCGGACAGCACATCAACTCTGGAGATCATGTAAATGGCTTACACTAATTTGAGCGATATTGTCGGCGGCGGGGCTGGAGGAGACTCCGGCGGCGGCTACGATGCCATCGCCCTCCAGATGATCCTTGGCAACGCCAACACGGCCTCTGTGGAGGGTGGCTGGAAGATGGCCGACCGGCGCGAGGTTTTTGACCGGCTGGTGTTTAATATGCAAGGCATCGAGCTGAGTCAGGCGACCGCTGCTGCCGCATTCGATGATGCGGCGGACGTTGCAGTGTTGCGAGCCAACTCACGATTGCGCGAGTATATCAGACAAACCCCATACCTCTTAAATCTCGCTAGTCTCTCTGATGAATTATCGGCGCATCTAAGCTATTGGGATATAGCAAACGCCTTTTATGCGGGAGACGTGGGACAGGTCTTCACCAATAGCTCGTGCGTTTCTTGTAGGTTTAGTGCCGATGAGTCGAAGGTGTATGTCCTTTCGACCTCGGATGATTATATTTACGAGTACACCTTGAATGTCGCTGGAGATTTGCAATCCGGGTCAACTCTTACTGGCTCGTTTGACTACGGTGCAATCGATGCCTCGTCGCCGTATGACCTTTGGATAAACCCAACAGGGACACGGCTATACCTGGCTTTGGGTTTGAACGTGCGCCAGCTCGACCTAGGAACAGCATGGGACCTAGACAGCGCAGTCGCTGCAAGCGTTTATAATCTTTCTCAGGTCGTGAGGGGCGTATCGCTATCTCCGGATGAGAGCAGATTGTTCGTCATCCTGAACAATGATGACATCAAGAGCTATACGATTGGCACACCCGGGACCATTTCAACGGCTACGGCGGATGGCAAAACCTTGTCGGTGAACGAGACCTTGGGGTCGTCTGCAAAAATTTGCCGAATCGCTGCTGATGGCTCAGCGATTTTTGCGAGTTCAAATTCAGGAGCAGTTATTGGGGGATGGCCGCTTTCCACCGCTTTTGACATCGAGACGGACGGAAGCCCGGAGACCTTTAATACCGCCAGCCAGCTCTCCTCGCCAGCCGGGTTTGATTTCAATGAAGATGGCTCTCTTCTTAGCATAATGAGCGGCTCCGGTCAGTTTTATCGCTATAAAACAGTCACCGTGGAGGCTTTATAAAATGACGCTTGAAGATCAAATCCTCGCCATCTCAGAACGTGTCTCCGCGCTCGAACTCAAGGGAATGCCGAAGGTGGACTTTCTCCGCTGTCTTCTGCCCATAGAAAAGAAGCGCTGGCAGCAGCGCATTGAAGCTGCCTACGCGGCTGACCCGGCGAACCCGGAAGAAGCCGCCTACGAGGCGGCACTGTGGAACGCAGCTCAGCATTTCAATGCTGTCCCGGCTATCGAGATGGATCACGCGGAAACCCAGGCGGCCGTGTATATCATGTACATTGAAGGTGCGTTCGGTCCCTATTTCGACGGGGAAGGTGAGCCGACGTCCGATCAGATAGCCGCCATTGCCCGCGCCGACCGCGTGGCGGCGGGGCTGCTACCACAATGACACCGGTTGTCCGCGTCGAGCGTCGAGGGCCGCTGGCGTGCTTCGTCTTGCTGGAGCCGTTGACGGTGCGCGAGCTGACGATTGACCCACCGTTCGCCAGCGATGGCGAGAGTGTACCTTGGTGGGCGCAATGGCTCTTCCCGCGCGCCTCCGCCGCGCTGCCCGCCTCGATCGCGCACGACTACCGGCTGTCTCTGACCCGTGATCCAGTAGACCGGTTCCGTGCCCATCGCGAGTTCCGCGAAGACCTGATCGCGACCGGGGTCCGCACCTGGCGCGCGCAGATCATGTGGCGTGCGGCCATGCTGGCTGACGACACAATCCCGGCCGCGC